>JAFASL010000865.1 GCA_019244535.1 Alphaproteobacteria bacterium | reverse complement strand
TCCTCGCGGCCGCAGAGCTTCATCAGCGGTTCCCAGCTCGGCGGCTGGATGATGACATACACATAATCGTTCGGGCCGCCCGGCGCGCAGCGTAATGCCGCCCCCGGCTGACCGCCGCCCGAGGCATTGCCGGCGCGCGGCACCTCGGCGCCGAATTCCTTGTTCGGGTATTCCGCCAGCGGGCCATGCTTCAGGCGCTGCTGATCGCGCATCTTGACCCGGCACAAATTGAGCACCGCATCGGTCATCGCGACCTCGACGCGCTGGCCCTTGCCGGTGCGCTCGCGCTGGTAAAGCGCGGCGAGCACCCCGGCAATCGTGTGCACGCCGGTGCCGCTGTCGCCGATCTGCGCGCCGGTCACGGTCGGTGGCCCGTCCTCCCAGCCGGTCGTGCTTGCAGCGCCGCCCATGCATTGCGCGACATTCTCGTATGCCTTGCAGTCCTGGTATGGCCCGGGCCCGAACCCTTTAATCGAGGCGTAGATGATCCGCGGGTTCAGCTCCTGAAAGCGCTCCCACGTGAAACCCTGCCGATCGAGCACGCCGGGCCCGAAATTTTCGAGCACCACGTCGCAGCGCCGCACCAGATCCTCGATGACCCTTTTGCCCTTGGGGGATTTAAGGTTGACCGTGATGCTGCGCTTGTTCGAGTTCAGCATCGTAAAATAGAGGCTGTCGGCCCCCTTCACATCCTGCAATTGCCCGCGTGTGATATCGCCGCGCCCCGGCATTTCGATCTTGATCACATCGGCGCCCATCCACGCCAGCAATTGCGTGCCCGTCGGTCCCGCCTGGACATGGCTCAGATCGAGAACCCGCACGCCTTCAAGGGCTTTGGTCATCGTTCGCCTCACTTCCGTTCTTCGTCATGGCCGGGCTTGACTCGCGCTTCTGCACCCGCGGGTCACCCCCGGACGGCCCGCAAGGGCTGGCCGTCCGGGGGCGCGGGTGACGAGACGCCAGGATCAGGGTCGAGGAAATCGCCGTGCTGCTCGACATGCGCGGCGAGCCCCAGCGTGTGCTCGCGCGCCCGCTGCTCGGCCAGATCGGGTTCGCGGCGTTCGAGCGCCTCGATGATGCGCATATGGTCAACAATCGACCGAGCCGCTCGGTCGTCCCGATGGATCGTGATCTTGCGAATTGCGCGCATATGGATAAACAGGTTTTCCGTCATTTCGGCGAGCAGCGCGCAGCCGCTCATCCTTATTATCGTCTGGTGGAACGCAATGTTCGCATCAGAATACTCGGCGAGCCGTTCGCCGCCGTTGCCGTTGCGGAAATCATCCATTAGAGCGTGCAATTCAGCGATATCGGCGTCCGAAGCGCGCAGGGCGGCGAGACGGGCCGCCATGCCTTCGAGCGCCGCTATGACCGTGATGATCTCGACGATCTCGCGCTTCGTCTTGCGCACGACAAAGATGCCCCGGCGCGGGCGGGTCCGCACAAATCCCTCCTGTTCGAGCAAAGTCATCGCTTCGCGGATTGGCGTGCGGCTTATTCCCAGTCCTTCGGACAAGCGCCGCTCGTCGAGCCGGATCTCCTGGGGATGGTCGTAGACGTCCATAGCCGTGATCGCCCGCTTTAGCGCGGCATAAGCTTCCTTGCGGAAGGTGGTGCTGGTGTCCAACCGCGGCACGTCGAGGGTGCGCCGATCCAGCTTTTCCACAGGCGACCGGTGGCTTCGGTCATGCGTCAGGTATATGGTATACCAGACTACAACGCAACCGGCGTTCGGATGATTTCGACCAGCAAGAGCTTTCAATTTGCGGCTCATCGCGTGATGCCCGATCGGCACGTCTGGCCGCCTTTGCGGGAAAGATCGCCGAAACTTTTGTTCGCTTATGGAGGTTGAAGGGGGAGGCTGTGGGCCGGTCCGTTCGGCCAATACCTGAGCGATAGAGGCGGTCGAATGGTGCTTCTCGCGGTCTCAAAGCCGGCGCGGGCGATCAGCCCTTTTTTGCCCGTATTAAGCGTCGCGGCTGCTTTGGCGGTCACGTTCGTTGCTGCGACGCTCCCGACGCCCCTATACGCTGTCTATCGCCGGACATTCGGGTTTTCCGAAATCACGCTGACCCTGATTTACGCCGTCTATGTCCTCGGCAATCTGGGCGCCCTCTTTCTCGGCGGCCGATCGTCCGACCAGATCGGACGCAAAATCTCAGTTCTCGCGGGAATGGCTGCCGGTTTCGCCAGCACTCTGGTCTTCATTTTTGCCGCGGGAACAGCCTGGTTATTCTTGGCGCGGACCTTAAGCGGGTTCGCCACGGGGCTCGTCTCAGGCGCAGCGACGGCCTGGATCGTGGAATTGCAGCCGGGAAACAATAAAGCGGCAGGGGCCGCTACCGCGTGCGCAGCAAACTTTGTGGGGCTTGCAGTCGGGCCGCTCCTCGCCGGGTTGTTGGCCCAATTCGCGCCGGGGGCGTTACGGCTCTCCTGGATTGTCTACCTGGTCATGCTGAATATTGCCGTCGTGCCAACGCTCATCACCCCGGAGACAGTCAAGGCCCCGGTGAGGCGGCTGAGAGAATTATCGCTGGAGCCGCGGCTCGGCGTGCCGCAGGGCATCCGGCTTCAGTTTTTATCGCCAGCCGTCACCGCGTTTGTCATTTTCGCCCTGATCGGATTTTACGCGGCGCTGATCCCGGGTCTGATTTTGGACATCCTGCACCGGCCCTCGGCCACGATTTCCGGCTCAGTGGTCTCCGGATTGTTCGCGCTAGCGGCCGCCGCCGTCGCTCTGACAGTGAACGCCGAGAGCCGCAACAGCATGTTGTGGGGCTTAACAATGCTCCTGCCAGGCCTGATGCTCCTGGTCGCGGCCGAGCTTTTCGGGTCGATGGCGGTACTGATCCTTGCCGCCGCCTTCGGCGGCATTGCCGCCGCGCTGGGCTACCGAGGCAGCCTTGAGCTGGTCAGCAGGATTGCTCCCGAGGACCAGCGAGGCGAGGTGGTTTCGAGCTACCTCGTCGCGGTCTATGCGGGTAATTCACTGCCGGTGATCGGCGTTGGCGTCTTGTCGAGTTTAGTCGATTCCTTGACCGCTCACATCGTATTCGCCGCGCTGATCGGCCTGCTGGCGATTGGCGCACTGGCGACTGGGATGAAGTACGCCCCCAACCGCTGAGAATCGTCGGAAGCGGAGCAAGGGGTTTGCCGCGTGGATAGGGATTCGGCTCACCCCAAGCTGTCTTGCCTTTCGCCCTGATCAAAATGGGCGTGCGTTCTAGTCGGCGGCCAGGTTCGGGGTCGGCTCGAGCGGCAACCCCGGGTGGCCCGTCAGCCGTTCACCTTCCGCCCACATTTCGAGAGCGCGTTTCTTCATCGCCGGCAAGACCGAAGCGATCTTGTTGATGTCGAGGTCCGCGGCGACCCCCGGATAGCCGGCTCGTTCGATCATCGCCGGCAGGTTCCCTCTTTCGAACTGCTCGAGGGTCCAGGCAAGCGGGTTTTCCACCAGTGTCCGGTCCCAATAGATGCGGTGGTTCTTGTTGCGTGGACCGTAGTGATAATGCGCGCCGTTCCAGAAGTGGTCGAAGGCCAGGAGCTCGGTCTCCTCGGTGTAGGGTTTGCCGGGTGTGCCGCCGATATCGGCCAGCACATGGATGGCAAGGCCGCCATCTCCCATCGGCAGGCGCCGCATTTCGAGCCCAAAGCGGATATTGCCGGCTTCGAATATGTCAGTGCCGCGATTGTGCTTCACCGTGTTGCGCTTGGTGGCGTAGAGCTCGCGGGCGCAGGCTTCGACCTCGGGCAGAACGCTCTGCACCTCAGCCATAGCGGTCGCCGCGGCGATGGCCGGATAGCCCGCACGCTGCAGCATCTTCGGCAGCTTCGTCCCCAGTGTCTTGATCGTCCAGCCGATCGGGTTGCCGTCGACGGTGGCATCCATCCGGTAGAGGTTGGTCAGTGGCGCACGGCCCAGCATCTCCGGACCCTCGACTGAAAGCTCAATGTTTTCCGGCCCGTATTCGTAGCTCTTCTCGATATCGAAACAGTTGAAGCGGACCAGGGTTGTCTCTTTGCCGACGACCTGCGCCTTAACCTCGATCGACACGCCCTGATCGGCATGGTCATGGATATTGCCGTCCCACAACTCGTGCCTGACGACGAAGGTCAGCGGCCCCGCCGTGAATTTCTGCATTGCCGGTGTCATTTGTTTGAGCGCTCCTTTCTATGACTAGATCGAGTGTGTAAGCCCGCTGCGATGCTCGCAAGGCTAATCGAACCATCAACTCAACATCTTCCTCGCTCAGTCAGCTGCCGCAAGCTTATCCTGGGTCTTCGTGTCGAAATCGCTGGCGTCGTGACGCTCGTGCAATTGCTCCGAGGGATCACCTGAAAGCCGATTGACCATGCGCCCACGCCTTACCGCCGGACGCTCGTAGAGCATGTCGGCCCAACGCTGGACGTTTTTGTACTCGTGCACTGCCAGGAACTCGGCCGCCCCGTATTGGTTGAACTTTGCCAGCCCGCCATACCACGGAAAGATCGCGATATCGGCAATCGTATACGCAGGACCCGCGACGTATTGGCTCTCCGCAAGCCGGCGATCGAGCACATCGAGCAACCGCTTCGTCTCCATCGCGAACCGGTCGATCGCATATTCGATCTTCACCGGCGCGTAGGCATAGAAGTGCCCGAAGCCGCCGCCGATATAGGGTGTGCTGCCCATCTGCCAGAAAAGCCACGACAGGCATTCGGCGCGCGCCGCGGGCTCCGTCGGTAAGAACTCGCCGAACTTCTCGGCCAGGTGCATCAGGATCGCGCCGGTCTCGAAAATTCGGATCGGCTTGGGTCCGCTGCGGTCCACCAGCGCCGGGATCTTCGAATTGGGATTGATCGCGACAAAGCCGCTGCCGAACTGGTCACCTTCGCCGATGCGGATCAGCCAGGCGTCGTACTCGGCGCCCTTGTGCCCGCGGGCCAACAGCTCTTCTAACATGATCGTGACTTTGACGCCGTTCGGCGTGCCCAGCGAGTAGAGCTGCAGCGGGTGGCGGCCAACCGGCAGCTCCTTTTGGTGTATGGCCCCCGCGATCGGGCGGTTGATGTTTTCGAACCTGCCGCCGCTCGGCTTGCTCCAGGTCCAGACTTTTGGCGGAGTATATTCAGTCGTCTCGCTCATGCTGAAACTCCAGGCGTTCTTATGGGCGCACGCGGACAAACCGCGCAACCGGCTCATCTTACACGATTTCTCGAGCGATCAATCACACGCGGCACGCCAGATGAAGGGCGGGGCGAGCGTAGGGCGAGCGCAACCGCCATGCCGAGCGCCAAACCGGTCGCGGGGTCGCGCGTGCCGCTCCATCCGCTGCGAGCCGATAGGGTTGCTATTTCCCCAGCGTCGTCAGGACGACGTCCGCCCGCTCCAGCACCCCTATCTTCGGCAGAACAACCAGCTCGTACCCGAGCGCCGGATAGACTTCGACGAGCCGCCAGTACTCGGCAAGAGCAGCATCGAAGCCGTGACGGCGCTCCCGGTCGGTCACGTAAATCTCCGGCCATGGCGGCGCCAAAAATACGCGCCGGTGGTACCGGTGAGATTGACCGAGCCTCGCCAGCACCTGCTCGCCGGTCAGAAGCTGGAGCGCTGCAGCCGCATCGATCAGGCCTCGATCGAAAAACACCCAGCCCGGCAGCGCCGCGGCAGAGGTGCGATCGGCGAGAGCCATCGCAATCGCGCGACGCGCGAACGCGGCTCCATCGACCCATGGAAGCGCCGCCCCGCCGCTATCCAGCTGCTCGTTGACGATCCGCCGACCTGGTTCCTCGACAACGCCGTGCCCGCGCCGGCCGAGCTCGGCCAGCAGCGCAGACTTGCCGCCGCCCGAGCAACCGGAGATTAAGACAAAGCGATCCATGTTGCGCATTGCTCCGAGCGTCGGGTAACCGCGGCGCCAGCCGGCAAGCCGAATGGCAGATCGCGAGCTTAGCAGGCTGCGGAAAAGCTCACACGTGGTTCCGGGACGGCCCGTCGGGGCCGGACCGGAACCCATGAACACAGGCTAACCCATAGATTGCCTATCGCTCACCGAGATTGTTCGGCGCGATTTTCTGCAGCCAGACCCCGCCAAAATGTGATTTGCGGGCGTTCCCTCCTTGGTCTCGTCGAAGAGAAAGCTTGGACTGCGCGCGCCCCGCACTCTGGGTGGTGGCAGTTCGGCACCGCGGGCTCTGCTCGGAAAGCCAAGGGGTCGGGAGCGCTACGGGCCTCTCGCGTTCGGCGGCGGTGTCGCGAGCGTGAATTGGAACGGCGCCGTCGGTTTCGAAGTCTCGCTGATCTGTTTGCACCAACTGCCCGGGTCCGATGCCGGGCAGGAAATGTCCGGCGCCTGTGGCGGCTGCATTGGCGGCTGTATGAATGGGTTCCAGGGCAGCGGGTTCACGATCGTCAAACGGTAGGTAACATGGGCCGCGTCGGTGATCGTAACCGTGCACGGCACCGAAAAGGTCGGAGCCCGCGTATCGACGTTGATCGTCCATCCGCCCTCCGGATCGGGCGTGGCATTGGGGCCGGGAAAGTTGTTGTTGGCGCTATTGCGGCAAATTCCGTATTGGCTCCAGGCCGGCCGCCCCAATGGGATTGGCCCCCCCAACAAGATTTGGACCGTCGTTTGCTGGTTCACCGGCGGCGGCAGCGGGTTGCGGTTTGGCAGGTTCTTTGTCCCGCCCATTGCGATGTAAATGCCGTCGCCCGCCTGGTTTTGGTTGCCCGCGGCGTCATCGATCGAGAACGCGTAGGAGTTTGCGTTCAGGTAATTCGGGCTGTGGATCAGCCGGACAAATGGGTTGAATATTTGGTTGCCGGTTATACCGCTCTTTTCAAAATTGTACTGCAGCTTTATATAGTCGTTCTGCAATGTGAAGAATTTGTCGGTGTAGCCGGGCGTGTCCACTAAGTCATTGAACGAGGGGCCGTTCGAAGGATAATTCGAGTTCGTCGTGGTGCACCCGGAATTGAACGGGACCCACCCGTAAACGTATTGCAGCGGCGAGGGCACATTGACCGGCGGCGGTGGTGGTGGGGGCATGTAGCCCCAATTCAATGTGGGCGGCAGCGGGTACGAGGCCGATGGCGGGCACTTCGCCGGTTGGCCCGGCTGATAGTAATTGTCGTAATTGGCCGTAAAAAAGCCCTGCAATGTTTGATAGAGTTGATAATCGGGGCAGAGGCTGCGTGGGTTGGTGGAAGTCGTGCACACCACCCATTGTTTGATCAGGTTGTCGACCGCTGTCGTCGAACTGAGCAGCCCGGCTGAAATGTCGGTAAAAGCCTTGTCGGCGCCCGGGATCCACGGATGGCTCAGATTCGGCGGCTTCTCGTTATTGGGAGCAGAATATTTGGTGACGTAGTAAGGCCAGTTTTGCACCGATGCGAACTGGTTCAGATATCCGCGCAACTGGACGACCGTATTGTCGGTGCCGAGATAACCGATATTGGACGGGCTGTCGACCGGCTCGAGCGCCACCGGCAGATAAACGGTATCAACGTACGAGACGTCGTAGTCGACATTATAATCGTTGATGATGGGTCTCTGCCCGGCCGGAGTCCGGACATTGACAAACGTATACTCGACATTCTGGTTCGGCAGATCGGGAGCGATGCCGTTGCTCTGCGGATCGGAATAAAGCGTGAGCGAGGCTTGTTCGCAGGTGGTCCGCGTTACCTGCCCGCCCATGTAGGGAGCGCAGGTCAGGTTTCCCGAGTGCGGAGCAACCGGGGTTTTTTCGGTGTCAAAAAATGCATCGATGACATCGGGATTATCGATCAGATAGACCCGACCGCCGTTGAACCAATCGATGTATTGATCGGGCGCAGTCGGGTCCGGGGTTGCAACCAATTGCGAATACCACGGGATTGTGACGGTGAGGCCGCCGCCGGGAGGAATGCCGTTCTTCGGGTTGATGTAGGCTCGATAGAGGTTCTTGGTCGGATATGTGTATTTGTCATTGCCGAGCGGGTTGAGCGCGGTCAGCCAGTCGTCACCCCCGGCGTGGAACGTGACCTCGACGACCGGGAATAGCGGTGCGGTCGTCGAATAATTGAAAATCGTTATTTTCTTTGTGCAATTGACGGCGGGTCCGGGCGGTGGTTGCGAGACCGGGCAGGCCGGGATCTGCGCCGCCGCAGTAGAGGCGTAGCCGGCGACGATAAAAATGAGTGGCCCGGCAAGGCCGAGCAGACGGTGCCGCGATCGGATTGTCACAGCATGTCTCCCATGGTGCCCGGAAGGATTTAACACAACGGCCAGCCTTCCGCGGATCAAGCGCACGCCTTGCGCTCGGCTGTCAAGGGCGGGCCGGCGCGCGCTGAAAGTCGATGGCCTGCTGGCCGGTCCGCCGCTCCCCAGCTCACCTCCGCCGCAACGCCACCTTAAGCTTTCAGGAGGACGCCATCGGCATTCGCCGGGGCCTGACCCTTCCACCGGCTGCAAAAAAAGACGGCGCAGCGCGCTAATCCAAATACACTTCACTTCAACCGTTCGTAGCGTCCGACGATCTTGGCGGTGGCCAGTGTATTGGACCGCAGCTCGGAGCTGACCGCCGCGCCCGACGCGGTGTTGTCCAGCGGCAATCGAGCGACTTTGACCGCATAAACGGTGATCTCGTAGTGGTGCGCGTGGTCGCCGACCGGCGGACACGGACCGCTATATTGCGAAAGCCCGAAATCATTACGCCCCTGGCCTGCGCCTGCCGGCAAATCCCTCGAGCCTTCACCGCCGGCACCGGCCGCCAGGCTATGCACCGTCGCCGGAATATTGAACACCGTCCAATGCCACCAGCCGCCGCCCGCCCGGGCATCAGGATCGTAAATCGTCACCGCAAAACTTTGCGTGCCGGCCGGCTCGCCTGACCAAGAGAGCGCGGGCGAGATGTTTTGCCCCCTGCAGTCGGTGAAAGCCTGAGCGAGCGCCATCGGACTGCCGCTCTTGACCTCCGTCGAATTCAGCATGAATTCCGCCGCAACCGCCGGCACCGCCACGGCCGACAACGCGGCTCCCAGAATCAGTCCGCGCATGCCTCCTCCCTTTGTTTATCGGTCATGACTAGGTCCGTGAACCGGCCGGGGCGTTCACCCCTGCTGCGAGGATAGAATATGGCGACCGGCATCGAGCAGCATATCCCTGACCCACGCCGTCTGCGTCACATCCGCCTGCATCCTGCGCCCGGCCTGTCGGATGCGATTTGTGAGTTCTTGCATTGTCCTGACGACTTCCGGATGGTCGGGCTGGCCGGGATAGCCGAGACTTTGGGCAAAGTCGTTTGGGCCAATGCTGTAGAGGTC
>JAFASL010000703.1 GCA_019244535.1 Alphaproteobacteria bacterium | reverse complement strand
CAGACTGCCGATCATGGCCCACAGCGCGACACGAAGGCTCAGCCGTACGGCTTCGAGTTCGGCTGCGGTGAAATCGAACACGACGCTTACCCGACGCGGCTGATTCCGCTCAAACTATGGTCCCGATCATCCCATCCCACCTCGGCGAGTTGCCACAGAGCTGTATAGCTGGGCAACGGCCGATCTGGTGAGATCACGCGTCTAAGATAACTTGCCCAGCCGCCGCACAGACAGATACCCTTGTTAATTGCCGGCGGCGCGGAGCGGGTGCTGCGCCGCGGCGATTTGGCGGTGGATCAGCCTGGTGTAGAGGCCTCCTCGGGCGAGCAGCTCCGAGTGGCTTCCGGTCTCCACGAGCTGTCCGCCATCGAGCACCGCGAGCCGGTCGGCATTGCGAACGGTCGACAGCCGGTGTGCAATAACGATCGTCGTGCGATCGCGCATCAGCGCGTCGAGTGCTCCGCGTACTTGGGCTTCGCTGACTGCGTCCAGATGCGAGGTCGCCTCGTCGAGGATCAAGGTGGGCGCGTTCTTAAGAAACGCGCGGGCGATTGCGACCCGCTGGCGCTGCCCGCCCGACAATTGAACCCCGCGCTCGCCGACCATCGTATCGAGGCCTTCCGGCAGGCTCTCGACAAAATCGGCAAGCGCCGCCTGTTCGAGGGCGCGATGAATTGCGCCTTCGCCGGCCTCGGGCCGAGCGAGCGCGACATTGGCTCGCAAGGTGTCGTTGAACAGGTAGGTATCCTGCGAGACCAGTGAGATGCGCGCCCGCAGGCGATCGAGGCCGAATTCGCGCAGGTCGACGCCGTCAAGCACGATCCGGCCGTCGTTCGGATCCCAGAACCGCAGCAGCAAGTTGGCAATTGTCGTCTTGCCAGCGCCTGAGGGGCCGACGAGCGCCAGCGTGCTGCCCGCCGGAACCGCGAGATCGACACCGCTCAGCGCTGGCCGTCTTGCGCCCGGATAAGTGAAGCCGACCCGCTCGAAGCGAATGGCCGAGCCGGCAGCCGGGGCGGGTGGCCGCAATGGTCCGTCGACCACCGCCGGCTTCTCGCGCTGCGCGGCGTAATAGCGCCGGGTCGAGGCGATCGTATCGGCGAGTTGGCGGCCGACCTGGGCGATTTCGGAGATCGGCAGGAAAGAGGCCAACGCCAACAAGATCAGCAAGGGTAGTGTGGTGGCCATCAGGTGGTGCTCGGCGGCAAGCCGGGCCCCGACGACCGCGACCGCGAGCCCGCCGAGCCCCATCACAATTTCCAGGCGGGCGGTCTGCGAGGAGAGGTCGCGAAGCAGCTCGAGGCGGATCCGCTGGTACCCGCGCACCAGATCCATAAAGCCGCGCCGCCGGCCGGCTACGGCTTGGAACGCAACGAGGTCAGACAGGCCCTGGATGGTTTCCGTGACATAGGCGCTCAGGAGGCCCAGAGCGTCTCGCGCCCGCGCACCGAGATTGTCGATCCGCGCCCGGCTCAGCAACGGGGCAAGTCCGGCGTAGAGAACGAAAGGGAGCAGTGCCAAGGCGATCGGCCAGGCGACGAATGCGAGCGTCAGCACCACAGCCGTCGGCACCATAACCGCGACGAGCGCCGGCGCTACCGTGTGGGCGTAGAAATATTCGATGGTCTCGATGTCCTGATTGGCGAGTGCGATCAGGTCGCCGGAGCGCCGCCGCACCAGATAGGCCGGGGCCAGGCTGTCGAGCTTGCGAAACAGATCGATCCGCATCTCCGCCAGCAACCGATAAGCGATGTCGTGTGCGAGCCAGGATTCGAGCCAGTGGAGAAGCCCAGCAAGCGGAGCAGCGAGACCGAGCAAAATCAGCAAGTATCCGAAAGGGGTCCCCGTCTTGACCGCGGCAACGGCGAGCGCACCGAAAATACCAACACCGATGAACGCGGCAACCCGGGCTATCCCGGAGGCTACGACGATCCCAAACCGCCGCCGCCAGGGCTTGATGATCCGCACCAATGTGCCGAGCGTGGCTCCCCAGCCGACCGTCCCGGCTGCCTCGGCCATCGCATCCGTCGCTGTCGGCGCCTCGACGTCGATCTTTTCGCGTCCGCCGGCCACCAGTGCTGACGGGTCGTTCTCGGCGAGATCAAAATCGTCCGTGCGCTCCTCTGCTTGCGCGCCCATCAGCTGGCGATAGGGGCCGTGGCGGCGGATCAGTTCTGCATGCCGGCCGCTTTCGACAATGTGGCCCTTGTCGAGGACGAGAATGCGGTCGGCGCCGATGACGCTCGACAAGCGATGGGCGAGGATAAGGGTCGTGCGGCCCACCGAAAGACGGTCGATCGCCTGCTGGATCACGGCTTCGTTTTCGGCGTCTACGGAGGAGAGCGCTTCGTCGAGGATCAGGATCGGCGCGTCGCGCAGCAACGCGCGGGCGATCGCCAGGCGCTGACGCTGGCCGCCCGACAGCAACACCCCGCGCTCGCCGATCATCGTGGCGTAGCCCCGCGGCAGTAGGGAGATGAAGTCGTGCGCATTGGCGTCGCGAGCCGCTGCTTCGATCTCGTCTGGTGTGGCGTCTAGCTTGCCGAGCCGCAGATTCTCCTCGATCGTGCCGTGGAACAGGTACGTGTCCTGGTGGACAACCGCTATCATGCGGCGGAGCGCTTCGGGATCGAGCGACCTGATATCGTGACCGCCGATCTTGACCGTGCCGCGCTGCGGATCGAACAAGCGAAGCAGCAGCCGCGCGATCGACGACTTTCCGGAGCCGCTTGGCCCGACGACGCCGATCTTTTCGCCGGCGGCAATGGTGAACGACAGCCCGTCATGCGCCGCGCCGCGTCCCCCGGGATAAGCGAAGTAAACGTCTTCGAACCCGATGGTCGGGAGCAGCGGCCGCTTGATCGCCGATCGGCCGGGCGTCTGCTCGGCTACCAGTGGTTCAGCCGCGAGTAGTGCATTGACCCCGGCGGCCGCCGATTGGCCGAGCATTCCCTGATGCAATACCGTTCGCAAATCGCGCAGCGGCCGGAATACCTCGGTGCCGGCCATCAGCACGATCAGCAATGCCTCGATGCTCATCAGGCCGTGAGAGACCCGCCAGACAGCGAGCGCCAAGGCCGCTGCGGCGCCGATTGCGACTCCGCAATCGGTGATGCCGCGGGTCATGACGCCCATCGACAGCACGCGCAACGAATGCTCGCACAGCTGCCGCGCCCTCGCTGCGAGGCGTTCGCCATAAGCTGCGCTCTGGCCAAATGCTTTCAGGGTCGGCAGCCCTTGGACGCCGTCCAGAAACTCCGAGCCGAATGACTTGAGGGAGCTCTGGCGCCCGTGGCTGGAACGCCGCTCCCGCTGCGCAAACGCGGCTGGCGCAATCAAGGTGACGAGCGCGAACACCAACATCACCGCCGCTACCGGCACATCCCAAAAGGCGATGAAAACAAAAATCGCAAGCGGGGTCAGCACCGCGATGCAGACCTGCGGCACGTATTGGCCGAAAAAGGTCTGAAGCTGCTCCACCCCGTCGACGATCGACAGCATCACCCCGCCGGTTCGCTCGCCGGCAAACCAGGCTGGCCCCAGCGCGGCGATCTTGTCATACAGCCGGCCGCGCAGTTCTTCCTGCACGCGGGTAGCGGTACGGTGTGAGATCATCGCACGGTGGTGGTCGACGAGACCGCGCAGGATCACCGCGGCGGCGACCCCCATTGCCGGGACCGCGACGGAATATAGCCCGGCCCCATTGAACACGTGAGACAACAGCACGCCAAGGATCGCGAAGCGGGCGATGCCGACGACCGAGGCGACAACCCCCAAGAGGATCGCGACGCCAATCCAGCCCCGCATCCCGCGGGTCAGTTGCCACAGACGCCGATCGAAATACATCAGCGTCCGCGCGCAAGTGAGAGCAGCAAAAAAGCCCCTCTCCGCCCTCCTTCAGGGGGGAGAGGGAGGGGCCTGCGCAGCGGGAGGGTGGGGTAGGTAGCGCCGCGAATTGATTGACCGACCCCCCTCACCCTACCCACTCCCCCCGGCCGGCGGGGGGAGAGGGTAAAATCTCGCGGGAATGTCGGATAGTTTCGCGCGTTTGAATTCATCATCGTAAAGTGCTCAGCGCCACTTCTCCTCGATACTGCCCGACAGCTGAGCACCTTCGAGCGTGCGCGGGTCCTCGACATCGACGGTCAAATGCTCGGTCGGCTTTGGTGTCGCGGTCACCAGACTCACCCCATCGGGCGAGTGGAACCGATGCCACGCGCCCTGCGGGACGATGACGACCATCCCGGCGCTCAACTCGTGAGATTGCGGACCGTCATCCGTCATTATGTGCAATATCGTCGAGCCGTCGACGACCTGGACGAGCTCGTCGCCGTTCGGGTGGCGTTCCCACGCGCCGTCGCCGGCGAATTTGGCGCTGA
>JAFASL010000378.1 GCA_019244535.1 Alphaproteobacteria bacterium | reverse complement strand
TTGTGCCATTATTGACCGATCACGGCATCTCTGCGGCAGCAGCGGCGGCCGTTATGGGGATCTTTGGGCTGGCGACGATGGCCGGCCGGCTGCTCGCCGGATATTTGGTCGCTCGCATATTCGCGCCGTTTGTCGCATCGGTGTTTTTCCTAGCGCCGATAGCAGCCTTTGCTCTTCTGAGCACAGCTTCGGGCAGCGGGCCCGCAATCGGGGTAGTCCTGCTAGGATTGGGGCTCGGCACCGAGATCGATATGATCGCTTTTCTGGTGTCGCGCTATATGGGACAGCGGGCGTTTGGCGAAATCTACGGCTACTTTTTCATGATCTTCGGGTTCGGCTCCAGCATAGGAAGGTTCCTCGGCGGCTTTGTCTACGATCTTGCCGGGTCCTATAACCCGGCGCTGATCGGTGCTGCCATTGCTCTCGTCATGGCGGTGATCCTTGTCAACCTTCTGGGTCCCTATGCCTACCCGGTGCGTCGCGAGATCGAACCTTTTATGGCGCATCAGCCGGTGACACCCTGAACGAAGAAGGCGCGTCAGACCGGAGCTAGTGAAGGGCTTGAGCCAGGTCAGCGCGGCTTTTGCTCAAGGGTTTTGAGCCGTTCCGCTGCAGCAGCGTCACCAAGATCTCGAGCTCGCCGATACCAGGACGCGGCTCGACCAGGATCGCCGGGGCTGCCGCGCACGCCGGCCCGGTTAAGAAAGTTGGGATCGAAGGTCGCGCCCAGCCGCAACGCGGCGGCGGCATCGCCCGCATCCGCCGCGCGCTCGTAGAAAAGACGCGCCGAGGCGATGTCTCCAGCGCTCAGGAAAGCGTCACCGCGGTTTACCAGCGCGCCAACCTCTGCCGGAGAAACGCGTGCATCCGGCGGAGGTCGCACAGAGCCGCGAGCCGGTTGCTGCTCCGCCCCACCGCGCGATCCGGCAGCGGTTTCAGGCGCGCTCGGCGGGGCAAGCTGCTCGGAATCCAGGGGCGGAGGAGCCGGAGACCCCGGCACTTCCGCCGATTTCTCCGAACCGGTTCGCGGAGGGGTGGGGACAGGCGGTGCGGCCGGCACGGTCGGGTGTGGGGCTCCGATCTGTGGCATAGCGCCGCCGAACGGAGGCGCGGATCCCTCTGCCGGCGCCTTCGCATTCGGGGTTCTGAAATGGCGCAAGGTCGCCGACGCCCCGATGCCGATCGCAGCAAGCGCTAAAGCCACCACGAACCCGCGCAATAAAAGCGGCCGGATGCGGGCCGGCTCATCTTCGGCATGCCGAGTTGCGAGTTGGTGCCGAAGGAAGTCGATGCCCTCATCGTCGCCGATCTCGTCGAAGCGCAAGCGGGTCGTGAGAATTCCGGGGGCAGATTGCGGCGGGGCCTTCTCCAGCCGCGCGAGAAACCCTTGGCTCCCCAATAGGACCCCGGCAGCCTTCTGGCCGGCACCACCCCGAAGCGTGGCGCAAATCTCTTCAAGTTGCCGCTCGGAGAGCTGATCGGCCTCATCGATGACAAATAGCGGGGCGTCTGCACGCGCCGCCGTACTCGTTCCGGCTCCGGTCGGAAGGGTCGCGACAGCGGAACCGGCACGGAACAGACCCTCGGCCGTGAGTTCCGATCCGCAAGCGATCCCGATCACCCGGTGGCGCGACCCTGCCAGTTTGCGAAGCGCCTGATAGAGAAGCTGGGGGTCGGCCGGCGGATCGCCGGCGACGGAAATAAGGCTCTGCCCGCTTTGCAGCTCAGCAAGGATACGGCCGGCGACGGACAGGTAGTGCGGTTCGCTCGCAAGATAAGCCGCAGCCGGTCCGCTTCCGCCGGCTTCTTCGGGAGAACGCACCTTGGTTGCGGACATCGTCTTATGCGGCACTGCGATTGCGGGAACCCCGGCACATTTCGTGCCCATGGATATGCGGAGGCTTCCCCATGCGCTGCTTCGCCAGATCGCAACCTCTGCCAAAATTCATCGGTCTGCCGCGAGAAATCGGTAAAAGTTTACCGTAGCGACGGTCCGTCGACAAACGGTGTTACTGGTGCTTGTGCTGCTAGCTAAGAATCAACTAGGAAATTTGAAACTTACACGTTATCAACCGGCGTGATCGCTCCGTGTTGATAGCGGCGGGCCAAATAGCCAAAAATATGCAGTCCGGGCGCGCTCTGCCGCAGCTGTTTGGTTCCTGCCCATCGATCATCGAATATTCGTTAGGCCGAGAGGTTCGGCAGAACATCACAGAGGTGATCACATGCTTTGTCACCTCCAATTGAGCGACGCATTTTTGCCGATCACCGGCTCCGGAGCCGGGTGAGCTCGTAAAGTGCAATAGCCGCGGCGTTGGAGACGTTGAGCGACGGCTGTACCGGGCGGGTGGGCAGGCGCGCAAGAAAGTCGCAGCGCTCACGTACGAGGCGGCGTATGCCGCTGCCCTCGGAGCCCAGCACAATTGCGATCCGGCCCCCAATGTCGAGTTCGGCTAATAAGCGCGGCGCGCTTTCGTGGAGGCCGCAGATCCAAAAGCCCGCCCCCTTCAGCCGGTCGAGCGCGCGAGCCAGATTGACGACACGTATCAGCGGCACGCTCTCCACGGCGCCAGAGGCGGCCTTGGCAAGCGCCTCTGTGACCGGCGGCGCGCCGCGGGCCGGCACGGCTACCGCGATTGCACCGAAGGCCGCTGCCGAGCGGAGCACCGCGCCGATATTCTGAGGATCGCTCAGCTGATCGAGCACGACGATGAGGAATTGCCCCGATACCGAGGCAATGCCGCGCAGCACATCATCCAGGTCAGGTGCGGCGAGGGGTTCGACCTCCACCGCGAGCCCCTGATGAACCGCGTGCCGCGGTAGAAGCGCCGCAAAACCGTTGTGATCGCGCACGGCAATTGCCGCTTCATCCCCGTGCTTTACCGCTCGCGCGCCGGCCACCAGAGCAGCCGCCTCCTCCTCGCGGCCGGGGAGAACGACGAGACGGCGCCAGCGCCGCCCGGGGTTACGCAGAGCCGCCGTTACGGCATGCCGACCATAGAGCCAAACTGCCGTTCCGGAAGTCTTGCGGCCGGATCTCGCCATCCCTATCTCCTGTCCGCTGCGAAATTGCGGCACTGCTCGCGTGCGGGTTTCGGATCGGATTTGTTTCGATACACCCGGATTGACAAAATCAAGCTGACAGCCTATGACGCGCCCTCCGCTGCGCCGGGCGGCATGCGACCCGGAGGGGTTGCCGAGCGGTTAAAGGCAGCAGACTGTAAATCTGCCGACGTACGTCTTCGTAGGTTCGAATCCTACCCCCTCCACCATCGCCCTGGGGGTCGCGGCAGGATCAAAGGCTTGGTGCAAGGACTGGAACGGGCCATTCAAGCGGGTGTAGCTCAATGGTAGAGCTCCAGCCTTCCAAGCTGGCTACGTGGGTTCGATTCCCACCACCCGCTCCAAGCTCCCCGAACACCGTTTTGTAATCGGGCGCTTCTCACTCTGACGGAAAGCTGAAAGCAATGTCGAAGGCGAAGTTTCAGCGGACGAAGCCGCACTGCAACATAGGGACGATCGGGCATATTGACCACGGCAAGACGACGTTGACGGCGGCGATCACCAAGGTTCTGGCGGAGAAGGGCGGGGCGACGTTTGTGCCGTTCGACCAGATCGACAAGGCGCCGGAGGAGCGGGCGCGCGGGATCACGATTGCGACCGCGCATGTCGAGTACGAGACTGACAAGCGGCACTATGCGCATGTCGACTGCCCGGGGCATGCCGATTACATCAAGAACATGATCACCGGGGCGGCGCAGATGGATGGCGCCATCCTGGTGGTGTCGGCGGCCGACGGTCCGATGCCGCAGACCCGCGAGCATGTCTTGCTGGCGCGCCAGGTTGGGGTGCCGGCCTTGGTTGTGTACATGAACAAGGTCGACATGGTGGACGACCCGGAACTGTTGGATCTGGTCGAGCTGGAGGTGCGCGAGCTGTTGAGTTCCTACCAGTTTCCCGGCGACGACATCCCGGTGGTGCGCGGCGCGGCGCTGTTTGCCTTGGAGGGGCGCAACCCCGAGCAGGGGCAGGATTCGATCATCGCCTTGATGGCGGCGGTGGACAGCTACATTCCGCAGCCGGAGCGGGCGAAGGACCGGCCGTTTTTGATGCCGATCGAGGATGTGTTCACGATCTCCGGGCGCGGCACGGTGGTGACCGGGCGGGTCGAGCGCGG
>JAFASL010000358.1 GCA_019244535.1 Alphaproteobacteria bacterium | reverse complement strand
AAACTCTGCGGCTGCGTTCTCTTTGCGGCCGCCAAGCGCGTAGGACAGGCCGAGCCAGAGGCGCACCCGAGGGACGCTCCGCCATTGCGGCGGACCGTTCTTGAGCTGGTTGACGGCCTCGTCGACCCGTCCCAACTGATCATAGACCTCAGCCAGAAAGAGGGCATTTTGCGACGAAGCCGGATCGACATCGCGCGCCCGCTCGAACCATCCCGCAGCCTTAGCGTATTTTCCAGCGAACGCCTCGATCCGTCCGTGGAAGCCGAGCCCGAGCGGATTTTTTGGTTGCGCGGCGCTCGCGCCCTCGATCTCGGCGATCGCCTCTTTGTAATGTCCGGTTGCGCTCAGCGCCACGGCGTGCAAGCCCGATTCCCATATATAGGGGTGGGGATTGAGCCGTAGGGTGTTCGCAAACTCGGCGGCCGCCTCGTCGAAATGCCCGAGCTGAAAGAGGACAAGCCCGAGCGTCCAGTGGCCGGGATCGTCGTTGGGCCCCAGCTCCACGGATTTCCGAGCGTCCGCGAGCGCGGCTTCGGGGTCGTATTCCGGCAAGTCGGGTTGCAGTTCCAAGCGGGCGCGCAACCAGTATGGGCCCGCAGATTCCGGGTCTAGCTTGAGGACCTTGTCATCGAGCTGCCGGGCATGCTTGAGCGCTGCAATCCGATCTTGTGCCCAGCCCAGATCCGCCTCATCGAAATAAGTGAAGGCCAGGAACTGCCACGCTGCTACATAATTCGGGTCGAGATCGGCCGCCCGTTGTGCGAGCTTCTGTGCCTCGCTCGCGTCGGCCGGGTTGAAGCGAAAGTAGGTCTGGGTCGCTTTTACGAGGCTCTCCCAGGCTTCGAGGTTGCGCGTGCCATGAGCCAAGGCGCGGGCTATGGTCCCGCCCCTTAACTGCGCGTCGAGCGCACCTGCGATCTGCAGGCTGAGGTCGTCCTCAAGCGCGAACAGGTCGGTCAGGTTGCGGTCGTATTTTTGCGACAGCACAGGATTGTCATTGACGGCATCGATCACCTGCGCGGTCACCCGGATGCGGTCGCCCGATTTCTGCACGCGGCCTTCCAGCACATAACGAACACCGAGATCTTTCGCCGCCGCCCGCGGCGCCACCACCTTGCCACGATAGTCCAGGGTCGCGTCGCGCGCGATGACGAACAGTCCCGGGTTCTGCGCCAGCGCGTCGACGAGGTTGTCGGTCAAACCATCGGCGAGGTAGTCCTGCGCTGGATCGCCGCTCAAATTGGCGAACGGCAGCACGGCGATCGACGGCTTGTCGGGTAAGGCCGGCGGCGCAGCAGGTGCGCCGGCCGCGGTCGGCGCCAGACTAGGCGAATGTAGGCGCCAGAATGCAGCCGCCCCGATGGCGAGAAGGACCAGGGCGGCGGCGCCGGCTGCGATCACCCTGCGCAGTACCCGCCTTCGCCGGCCCGGTGCCGGCGTGGCGACGATCCGCACCCCAGCCTCGGTCAAGACCCGGTAGGCCCGCACCGGCCGCGCGATGTTTTTGACCTGCTGCTCGCCCATGTCCTCGAACACGAGGTCGAGCTTGTCGCGTACCTGGTCGCGCACCATCCGGCTGACGCAGATCCCGCCCGGCTGCGCCAGGGCTTCGAGCCGCGCCGCGACATTGACGCCGTCGCCGAATATGTCGCTCTCGTCGATGATGATGTCGCCGACATTGATGCCGACGCGGAATTCGATGCGGCAGTCGGGCGGCACATCGGCGTTCCGTTTGGCCATCTCGTTCTGGATTCCGACGGCACAGCGCACTGCATCGACGACGCTGGCAAATTCGGCCAGCAGACCGTCGCCCGTGGTTTTGACGATACGGCCACGGTGCTCGCCGATCCCAGGATCCAACAGCTCGCGCCGGTGCGCCTTCAACCGGGCGAGCGTCTCCTCCTCGTCGGCTCCCATCAACCGGCTATAGCCGGCGACGTCGGCCGCCAGAATGGCCGTCAGCCGCCGTTCGACCCGATCGCTGGCCAAGCCTAGCGCTCCCTGTGACTTGAGCCGTGTAGAATACACTGGGAGCGTCCCGGCGGGCTTGTAAAGCCCGCCCCGCCTTTGTGCCCAGCCGCGGCTCATCCTCTAACCGGGGTCGAGGCAGGTGGGAGGAGTCCCACCTTGGATGTCCCGAGATCCGGGAAACTCATCGACCGATGCCAAGCCCTGGTTACAAAGTAGCGTAGGCGTCCGGGGATAGCAGCAATATGAAGCGCGTCACCGCGTCGCCACAACCCATATATGATCAACGATATGACCGTTCCGTCTTGCTTTTTATATAGCTCTGTGGTTATAGGTCGAGCATTCAATAGCCAGCGGTTTATCGATCTCAAGTGCCGAACGGTCACGATGTGCTCTTCAGAACGCTTGCCGATCCGACTCGGCGGGCGATCTTCGAGAGATTGTGCCGCGAGGGAGA
>JAFASL010000325.1 GCA_019244535.1 Alphaproteobacteria bacterium | reverse complement strand
CTCGGTGACGAGCCGCTGCATCGTTACCGGATCGCCGGCATGGAAGCCGCAGGCGATGCTCGCCGATTTGATGACTTCGAGCAGCCCCGAATCATCGCCAATGTCGTACGCCCCAAAACCCTCGCCCATATCGGCGTTGAGATTGATTTCTTTGCCCATGTCGCCTCCTCGCTGCGGTTCGGCCTCTTGGCAACTTTACCAGGGAAAGCGGTGAAAGTGCGTTTCCTGTCGGCCGGTGACCGCGCCCTCGTTATCGAGTTCGGCGAGCGTGTCGACCGGGGGCTGAGCGAGCGGGTGCTGCGGCTGGACGCCGTCATCCGAGCGGACCCGCCGGCCGGGATCGTCGAGACCGTCCCGACCTTCCGTTCGCTAACGGTCTATTACGATCCTTTGCAGACGAGCCGGGCCAAGCTGCAGCAAGCGATCGGTGGATTACTGGACCAAGCGGATAATCGGCGCAGCCCCGCAAGGCTGTGGCAGGTGCCGGTCTGCTACGAAGGCGAATTCGCCCCCGATCTGTTCGAGGTAGCGCACCTGACCGGGTTGACCCCGGGCGAGGTCGTCGCATTGCATAGCGGCACCCTGTTCCACGTGTACATGCTCGGCTTTCTACCGGGCTTTCCGTATATGGGCGATCTGCCGCCCACACTGGCGTTGCCTCGGCGCGCCGACCCGCGGCTGCGGGTACCGGCCGGATCGATCTCGATCGCCACCTCACTGACAGCAATCTATCCCTACGAAAGCCCGGGCGGGTGGCACCTGATCGGCGCGACCCCGATCCGGGTGTTCGACCCGGAGCGCCCCGAGCCCGCCCTCTTTGCTCCGGGCGATGCGGTCAGCTTTCAGCCGATCGATGCGGCGGCCTTCTTCTCGATCCGCCGCGCGGTCGCTAATGGCGGATACCAGGTCGAGAGCGCCCCGATAGCAAAATGACGCCGGGTCTCAAAGTGTTGGCCTCGGGTCTTTGCACCACAGTTCAGGACGTCGGACGGTTTGGCTATCAGAATATCGGAGTGCCGGTTTCCGGCGCGCTGGACAGCTTCGGTCTCCGCCTCGCCAACGCGCTGGCCGGCAATCCGCAAGCGACGGCGGCGCTCGAAATCCTAATCAGCGGGCCGACCCTCGAGGTTGCCGCCGAGACGATCCGGGTCGCGCTCACCGGGGCGGGAGCGAGCCTCGGCATTGGCGGCAAAAGACCGAAAACCGTCGCTGCGGGCCAAAGTGTGACATTGCGGCGGGGCGAGGTTGTGCAAATTGCGCCCGGCCGGCAGTCCGCGTGCTGCTATCTCGCCGTCGAGGGAGGGATCGCGGTGCCGCGCGTGCTCGGCAGCGCCTCGACTTATGTGCGCGCCGCCCTCGGCGGGCTGAACGGTCGTGCGTTGCAGCACGGCGACCTCGTGCCGTTGGCGGCTGAGCGCGCCTCCGAGCGGAGCGAGCTGCGAGCGCCCGCGCCGCCCGCCGCGCCGCCCGGTCAACCGGTCCGCGTCGTCCTCGGGCCGCAGCACAAATATTTCAAAAAGGAGTCGCTGGCGGCTCTGTTCGACGCCGAGTTCCGTGTGTCGAAAGATGCCGACCGCATGGGCATGCGGCTTGATGGCCCGCCGCTGCAGCACAAGCGCGGATGGGACATCGTATCCGACGCGATTGCCACAGGCTCGATTCAAGTGCCCGGCTCGGGTCAGCCGATCGTGCTTCTGGCCGATCACCAAACAACCGGCGGATATCCAAAGATTGCCACTGTGATCTCTACCGATTTGCCGGCGGTCGGCCGGCGCCGGCCCGGCGATCCGCTGCGCTTCGTGCCGGTCGAACTAGAAGAGGCCGAAGAGATATGTCGCCGAGCGGAACGTGAATTTGCAAAGCTCATCGCGGCCTTCGAGCCCGTGCCAAGTGACCGAAGTCCCGAGGTCGAGCTGCTCTATGACGAAAACTTGATCAGCGGCGTGACCACCGGCTTGGAATGAGCGGTCAGACTTGCGCCAGCGCCATCGGCTCGGGCTCGAAGGCGGGCATGATCTCCTCGGCGAAAGTGCGCAGCCCGGCAACCGACGCCCCCGGCGCAGCGAACAGCACATTCTCGATGCCGCCGGCTTCGAGCCGCTTCAGCTGGAGGATGATCTCCTCCGGCGTGCCGAGAAGCGGCGCATCGTCGAGCACAAACGAATTCTCGTCCTCTTTGATGTGCGCATAACGCTCGGCGCCGGGGCCGCGGGCAAGGTCGCCAATGTTCTTGAGCACCTGCCGGCGCGTAATGATCGCCCGCTTGCGCTCCTCCTCGTTGTGCACGATCTGCAGTCCCCGCGTGATGCCGACCATCATCGGGTCGTAACGCCGCCCGACGCGCTCGCACTCATGACGGAACGTGGCGACGCGCTCGATGACCAGATCGGTCGGTGCGATCTGGTCGAGCAGCAGGTTATAGCCCTCGCGGGCGGCGCGACGGATCGACTCGGCGCTTCCGGCACCAAGCCAGAACGGCGGGTGGGGCTGCTGGATCGGGTACGGCTCGACGACGACATTCTCGAAATGCCAGCGCCTGCCGTGATGCGAGAAGCGCCCCTGGCTCGTCCAGGCTTTGCGGATCACCTCGATCGCCTCGTCGAACCGTTCGGTCGCCTCCTCCGGCGGGATGCAGAAGCCCGAGAATTCGTATGCGCGATACCCCTTGCCAACACCGAAATCGAGCCGGCCATTCGACAGCACATCCAGGGTGGCCGCCTGCTCCGCGACGAGGATCGGGTTGTGCCAAGGCAACACGACGACCGCAGTGCCGAGCCGGATCCGCTCGGTGCGGGCCGCCAGATAGGCGAGCAGGCTCATCGACGCCGAGACCTGGCCAAACCCGGTGAAGTGGTGCTCGACCAGAAAGACACTCGAAAAACCGAGCTTCTCCGCTTCGACGACGTAACTGATGAAGTCGTGATAAGCGGCGCTGTCGCCGGCCGGGCCGCCGCGAGCCCGGGCACCTCCGAAAAGCCCGAATTTCATGCCTGGGGCCTCCTCTTGTTCATCTGCCGAATATATGGCGCGGGAGCGGGGCGGGTCGATGATCGCGCGCAAGCATCATTCACCGGAATGTGATGGCATAGCGGCAATCCGCGCGGTGGTCTGGGTCTCGAGTGGTGCCAATCTGCTTCGGCGCGCCGCAATATATGAGGTCGATCATGATCGATGCACTCGAGAGGAACCGCGCGCAATTCAGCGAAGACCAGCAAGCGGGAGGCTGGCCCGTCGTGGCCGCAGCGTGGACGGTCTTGCTGTTCTTCGTCCTGCTGCTCGCCGGCGTCAATGCCGTGGCGTGTCCGCGCGACGATGCCGGAACGCATCGGCATTTCGCCGCAGCCGTGATCCCGCAGCATGATCCGTGTGTCGGAGCGAACCTGCCTTCCGCGCTGGACGTGGGCGGGTGCAAGATTATTCCGCTCGGTCGAAACTGGGCCGGCTACGCTAATTACTGGTGAGGAGAAGCCGGCGGGGACGTCAGGCTCTGCCGGCCATCAATCGCAGCGAGCTGCGCTGCGATTTGGCTCCCGCTGATAATGATTGTCTTTTCGGCCCCCGAGCTGTCAGTGAAAGTAACCTTCAGGCCCTGAGGGTTTGCGCGCAGCTCGTTTTCCGGGATGTCGGCGGCGAACTCTTCCGCATAGGAGCAGCCGACATCACAGGTGATCTGGTTCCGGCTGATTTCGACGAAGCGGAGCGCGTGTCCGGTCTCGTCGCGAGCGGCGCTCCAGCGCCGCTCGGCGCCGGAATAGCTGTCCGAAACATAAAGCTGATGGCGGGTTTCGCCGGTTTGCCGGTCGACAAAGCTGCGCAGACAATAAAAATTTGTTTCGGGTACTCCAAGAAATGGCGGTGCGTGTTGCGCCTTCATGCTGATCAGACCGACAAAACGCGAGGGCGTATCCTCGCTTGGCCAATTGACCGTTCCGACCCCTTTTGTTGCCCCCACGGAAACTTGCTGTTGCGGCGACTGGGCGCAATTGGCAAGCGCCAACCCGAGCAAGGCTGCGAAAGTGCTGTGCAAATACCGCTTCATCGCAGCGGATCGACGATCTCGGGGTTGTCCTCTCCAAGCTGCGGCGCGAGCTTCGCAAACGGTGGGCGAGCGCCGTCAAATGAGACCGGAAGCCCGACCAGTGAAATCGATCCCAGTTGCTGAATGATGCCGAGCGCTGTGGTCTGCGGGTCGGTCACCACCTGATCAATCGTTTGGATCGGCCCGTTCGGGATCCCTGCGGAATCCAGCCGCTTGGCCCAGGTCGCGATCGGCTGGGCCGCAAACAGATCGGAAAGGATCGAGATCAGCGCTCCGCGGTTTACAACCCGCTCGCTGTTCGTCCGGAAGCGCGGGTCTTGGCTAAGCCCAGGACGGCCGATAGCATCACAAAGCCGCCGGAACAGATTGTCGTTCCCGGCCGCCACCATGATGTACCCGTCGGCCGCGGCAAAGACCTGGTATGGCACGATCGGTCCGACACCGGAGCCATGCCGCTCCGGGGTTTCGCCATCGGCGAGATAGGCCGAGATTGGCAGCGACATCCAAGCCAGCGTCGTCTCGTAGAGCGAGGTGTCGACGACTCCACCGCGGCCGGTGCGCATCCGCTCCTGAAGAGCCGCGAGAATGCCGATGACCGCCCACATCGCGGTGGCAATGTCGATGATCGAAACGGTTACCCGGACGGGCGGTCTGCCGTTCTCGCCGAGGAGGCTCATCAGCCCTCCATAGGCCTGCATCATCGGGTCGTAGCCCGGCCGATCGCGCAACGGCCCGGTCGCGCCGAAGGCTCCGATATTGCAGTAGACAAGGCTCGGCTTTTCCGCGGTCAAAACCTCGGCCGACAGGCCATATCGGTCGGGGGTGCCGAATTTCAGGTTGTGGATCAGCACGTCGGCGCGTTCGCGGATCAGAGCGCGCAGCCGCTCTGCCTGTGCCGGATCGGTGAGGTCGATCGCTATGCCTTGTTTGGCGCGGTTGAACGCATGGAACGCCGTCGCGGTCCCGTCGCTGAAGGGCGGTCCCCAGCCGCGGCAGGCATCCCCGCCTTTTGGGTTTTCGACCTTGATCACCTCGGCGCCAAGCTCGCCGAGGATCATGCCGGCATAAGGCGCGGCAACGCTGTGGCCGAACTCGATGACGGTAATGCCGGAAAGCGGACGGACGCTCGACATCGAGGGGTTGCTCCAAGCAGAGGGATCAGCCGAGGCCCTTACCACCACGGAAGCGCTCGGGGCAGCGATTTGTCGGAGATATGGCGAGTACATCCATTTAGGCACTTCCGCCGGGCAGAATCCCGCATTGTCCTTTGACACGGTCCTCTCCGGCGCCTCCTGGCTGTTTTTGCTGTTATCTGCAGCAAAAAAACAGCCAGATCGCCACCTCGTGCGTTTACCCAGCGAAGGCCGCTGCCGCTTGCGAGCGGTATTAAGCACGGAAATATGTCAATTTGATTATTGTGTATATGGCAATCAAACGGGCGATTCGGACAACTGGATGCGGCACTCGCGTTTGCCGCCTCCGCGCTGATCAGCGTACCGATGTCGCGAAAACCCGTCTGTCAATCGTGCGATTGGTGATCGGCTGCCCGGGAGTTATCCTCCCGGGAAGGAGAGAGGAGCGCGCGATGACCGACACGGCGACGATGCTGGCTCTCGGTGAGGACTAC
>JAFASL010000324.1 GCA_019244535.1 Alphaproteobacteria bacterium | reverse complement strand
GACCGAATGCCGCTCAAACGCCGCCAAATCGCCTGGCGCGCCGCGCAGGACCTCGTTGACGGCGCCTATGTGAACCTCGGCATCGGTCTGCCGACTTTGGTTTCCGATTTCATTCCTGCCGATCGCGAGATCGTGCTGCACAGCGAGAACGGAGTTCTCGGGGTTGGCCCCGCGCCGAGCGACAACGAGGTCGATTGGGATTTGATCAACGCCGGCAAGCAGCCGGTCACGCTGGTCACCGGGGGAAGTTATGTGCATCACACCGATTCTTTTCTGATGATCCGCGGCGGTCATCTCGATCTGGCGCTGCTTGGCGCCTTCGAGGTCTCCGAGCGGGGCGACCTCGCCAATTGGACGACAGATGACCCCGGTTTTCCGCCCGGTGTCGGCGGGGCGATGGATCTGGCGGTCGGGGCGAAAGAAATCCGCGTGCTGGTCGAGCACACGACCAAATCGGGAGCCCCCCGCATTCGCCGCCAATGCGGTTACCCGCTGACCGCCGCTGCCGTAGTGCGCCGGATCTATACCGACCTAGCGGTCATCGATGTCGGCCCCGACGGGCTCGTGGTGCGCGAGATCGTCGAAGACATCGACCTCCCTGCGCTTCAGGCCAAGACGGAGGCGACGTTGCGCGCCGCCCCCGACATGCGCCCGCTGCGCGCACCCGCCGTCTAGGACTGTTTGTCCGGCGTGCTGTCGTAGCGCCCAGGATCCACTATCTCAGCGATCGTGCCGTCGGGAGAGCGGAATCTTACCGTGCCCGAATCCGGTTTTGACAGCAAGGTGCCGCCATTGGCCTCGATTTTTTCGATGAAGGCGCGGCGGTCGTCGACTTCAATGCCGAAATGGTGGATCGCCGGCCCTTCGCCGACGAGTTTGGCTTCCTCGTCCGCTTCACTGTCGTACACCATCAGCGCGAGGTCGATATAGCCGTCGGTCAGATGCCGTGAGATGTGACCACGCGAGCGTCCGGTCCTGACCTGCCGAAACCCAAAGACATTCTCGTAAAACCGGGTTGCCGCTTCGAGGTCGGCGACCTTGAGCGCCACGTGGTTGATCCGCGACATATTTCTCTCCCTACTCGCCGTTGCCGTTATAGGGCGCGATGACCGACCCGGTGCGGTATTCCGCGGGCTCGAGGATGACCTCGGTCTTGGTGTCCTTGAACTCATCGAGATTGTTGCTCTTGATGTTTTGCCATTGCACCTCGAGCACCCGCGGTTTCGACCACTCGCCATCCTTGCCGAACGTGATGTCGCCGACGATCGTCTTGAACGGATGGCTGCGGATGTAATCGGCGACCTTGGTCTGGTCGAGGGTCTTGGCGCCTTCGATCGCGTCACCAAGCACCTGGAGGTTCGCATAGGCAAAGGGCGGCAGGTACCAACCGAGCGGATCGACGCCTTCGGCGGGCGCCTTGGCCTGATATTTCTTCAGGAAATCGAGAATACCCGGGAACTGCATCGTCTGCGCCGGGATCCACCAGTCGTAATCGATGACGCCATTGAGCTTCGGCCCGAACTGCTCCTTGAACGGGGTATATTGCAGCCCGACCATGCCGCCGCCGAAGAACCGGGTCTTGAGCCCCGCTTCGGTCGCGGCGCGCAGCATGCCGGCCGAACCCGGCGGGTAGGAGGCGACAAACACCATATCGGGCTTGGTCGCCTGGATAGCGCGGACGATCGACGTAAAGTCGGGCGTCCCAGGTGGGTAGGTCTTGTCGTAAACCATCTTGAAGCCGTATTGCTTGGCGTGGTCGCGAATGCCTTCAGACGCGTTCTTCGGAAATTCAGCGTCCTCGGCGAGCAGGGCGAGCGTCTGCGGCTTCGGGTCAGCGGCCATCGCGACCTTGAAGAACGGCTCCGAAAAGGCGTGTTTGGGATCCGGCCCGGCCGGCAGCATCGAGAAATATTTCGGATAGTGGAACTCGCTGTTGACGGCCAAGGCGAACAGGCCAAGGAACAGACGGTCGTGCTCGATCGCTACCGGCATTGCCGGTGCGGTCAGGTTGGTGCCGTAGCCCGACACGATGAAGTCCACCTTATCGACGTCGAGCAACTTCGTATAGATGCCGGGCACGGTCGCCGGGTTGCTCTGGTCGTCGTAGTTGATCAGCCTGACCGGCCGCCCCAAGAGCCCGCCCTTGGCGTTGACGTCGTCCTGCCAGATCTGCATTGCAAGCAGCGCGGATTTGCCGGCGGCGGCGAGCCCGCCAGTCAGCCCCATTCCGAAGCCGATCGTGATCGGTTCCGCCGCTCCGGCCGCCCCCGCTAAGAGGACGCCGGCGGCAACCATCGCAACCGACAACCCGTGAATTCTGTGTCGATGCATGCCAAACTCCTTTGGTTGCGCTCGTTACGTCGTTCGGTTTAGCGCGGACGAGTCACCGTCGGCGCGAATGAAGCAATGGACGCCGTCTTTTCCGACAACGCGATCGAGAGCGCGTTGATGCACGAGGAAATTTACGTGAGCAAGCGCCTCGCCGAGCGCGAACCCCATCTGGTGCCGATCGAGCGCTCGCCGAAACAACACCTTAACCAAGTCGAGACAGGTCTTCGGCACATGGCACGCGGCAATCACTTCGTCGCAGCGAGCCCGGTGGTGGGCGGCGAGAGTGTCGATCCGCGTGTGCAGGCCGAAAAACGGGAGGTTGTGGGAAGGCAGAACGAACGCGTCGCGCGGTACTGTGTCTCGCAGCTTTGCTAATGAAGCGAGATAAAGGGCGAGGGGATCGCCATCCGGCTCGTGCGCTTGCACACTGATATTCGGCGAGATCCTCGGCAATACTTGGTCGCCCGAAATCAGCACCCGGGTTTCCGCGCAATACAGGCAGGCCAGTTCGGGCGCGTGGCCTTCGCCGACGATGACCCGCCATTCCCGGCCGCCGACCTCGATGGCCATTCCGTCGGCAATCCGGCGAAATCCTGCCGGTACCGAAGGGACGCCGCGGCGATAGCTGTTCTCCCGCTCGCCGAACAGTTCGCTCGCCTCCTCGTCAAGTCCCGCTCGACGCGCAAAATTGCGCCGCAGCGGACCGAAATCCTCGGCACCCTGGCTCATCACCCTGGCGGATAGCCATTCCTTCTCGGTAATCCAGAGCGGAGCCTGCCAGCGCCGGGTGAGCCAGTCGGCCAACCCGATATGGTCCGGATGGTAGTGGGTGACGATGACGCGGATGATCGGCAACCCGCGGAGGTGCTCGGCAAAAACCTGCTCCCAGAGCTCCTTGGTTCGCGGCATGGAGTAGCCGGTATCGACAACCGTCCAACCCGGGCCGTCTTCCAGCAGCCACAAATTGATATGGTCGAGCGCGAACGGGAGCGGCATGCGCAACCACTTGACACCCGGGGCAATTAGGAGCGCTTCCCCCGGCCGGGGCGGCGCTGCAACCGGAAACTGCAGCGCTGTCAGGTTTCCGTCCATAAACTATGCTTTTCTCGGCTGATCAATTGACCGGCAGGTTAGGACGCGTCATTAGTCCGGGACAAGCGGAACGACCGCCGGCGGGCAATGCGCTGATCGGACGACCGTAACAGCTGGGCAAATGGCTCGACTATGCGTGACTTCAATATTCCGGGTCGGTCGGCGGCAGTCGCGGCGAACGGCATGGCCGCGACTTCCCATCCGATGGCGACCCTTGCCGCTCTCGATGTGTTGCGCTCGGGTGGAAACGCGGCCGATGCCGCGATTGCCGCGGTCGCGATGCAATGCGTCGTCGAGCCGCAGAGCACCGGGATCGGCGGCGATTGCTTTGTGCTTTATTCGCGGCAGGGCGCCGTCCCGGTGGCGCTGAACGGTTCCGGGCGGGCTCCTGCCAAGGCGACGGTGGATTGGTACGTAGAACACGGCATCGGTGAGATCGGCATTCAGACGCCGCACGCCGTGACGATACCCGGCGCGATCGATGCCTGGTGTGTTTTTAATCGCGAATGTGGCACTCGACCGCTCGCCGAGTTGCTCGAACCGGCAGCCCGGGCGGCCGAGGATGGCTATGTGGTGACGCCGCGTGTCGCCGCCGACTGGCGCCGGGCCGAGTACAAGCTGCGAGATCCTGTCACCGCGGCGCTTTTCCTGCCGGGCGGAAAACCGCCCGAGGTGGGCGACAAGATGCGCAATCCGCCACTCGCCGCCACATTGCGCCGGATCGCGCGCGACGGCCGGGAGGCCTTTTACGACGGCCCGGTTATGCGTGAGATCGTCGCCCGGCTGAAGTCGCGTGGCGGTCTGCACGAAGAGGCGGATTTTGCGGCCCAGCGTGCGAACTGGGTCGAGCCGATCCATGCCTCTTACCGCGGCTACGAGGTCTATGAATGCCCACCGAATGGGCAGGGAATGGCCGCGCTGATGATCCTGCGCACGCTAGCCGGCTACACGCTTGACGGCGATGCGTTCAGTGAGGCCGACCGGCTCCATCTTCTCGCCGAGGCGAGCAAGGCGGCCTATTGGGTGCGCGACCATTTCATATGCGACCCAGAGCACGTGCCGGTCGATATCGCCGATTTTCTTTCGGAGCCGCGTGCCGAGCGGGTCCGCCAGACGATTCGGCTCGACCGCGCAATGCCCGGACCGCGCTGGGCCGAGATCGAGCACAAGGACACCGTTTACCTCTGCACCGTCGATCGCGACGGCAACGCGTGCTCGTTCATCAATTCGCTGTTCTCGTCCTTTGGTACCGGCATTCTGGCGCCGCAATGCGGCGTGCTGTTGCACAACCGCGGCACCGGGTTCCGTACGATCCCCGGCCATCCCAACGCGATCGCGCCGCGCAAGCGGCCGCTGCACACGATCATCCCCGGCATGCTTGTGAAGGACGGCCGCGCCGTTATGCCTTTCGGGGTCATGGGCGGCCACTATCAGGCGGTCGGCCATGCGCATTTCCTTCATCGCCTGCTCGACCGCGGCATGGACCCGCAACAGGCCGCCGAGCAGCCGCGCATCCTGCCGCTAGGCGGCGTGCTGCAGGTCGAGCGCGCTAATCCCGAGCCGATGGTTGCGGATCTGGCGCATCGCGGCCATGAGGTCCTGATGGTCGATGTGCCGCTCGGCGGCTGCCAAGCGATCTGGATGGACCATCAGCGCGGGGTGCTGGTGGGCGGTTCGGAGCCTCGCAAGGACGGGCTGGCCCTCGGGTATTGACCGACGGCATTGCCGAAATCCGCTTCGCCATGCGTGGTGGAACCACGCGCCTTGCCCATCTTTACCAGTGCGATCCGCTGCGTGTGCTCTTTCCGGCTCCCGATGAGAACGACCCGCCGCTCGCGGTGATCTTGACGACCTCCGGCGGCCTCGTCTCCGGCGACCGGCTCGATGTCGTTGTCGAGATCGCCCCCGGCGCGGTAGCGCACGTCACCACCTCAGCGGCCGAAAAGATATATCGATCGACCGGGCGCACAACCACGATCAGCCAGAACTTGTCTGTGGCGTCTGGCGCCGTTCTCGAATTCCTCCCGTTGGAGACGATCGTGTTTGACGGCGCTGGTCTGCAGCGGAAAACCGTCTTACATCTCGGGCCGGGGGCCGCATTTTTGGGGGGCGACATCGTCGTCTTTGGCCGACGCGCACGGGGGGAACGCTTCGTTACCGGTTTTCTGCGCGAGGTCTGGGAGGTACACAAGGACGGCGAACTTGTCTGGGGAGACGCACTGCAACTCGACGACAACATCGGATCGATCATCGACGATCCAGCCTGTTTTGACGGCGCAGCAGCCTTCGCGATAATGATCCTTTCCCCGGGCTCAGCGTCCGCGCAAGATCTAATCGACGCCGCCCGTGTTGTTCAGGCTGCCGCAGCGACGACTGCACTGCACAGTGGCGTGACGGTGATCGCCGGGCTTGTTGTCGCGCGCTGGCTCGCCTCAGATCCGTCGCTGCTGCGCAAAGCTTATGCCGATCTCGCTTGTCATTTCAGATCGGCCGCGTTGGGATTGCCGCTGCACTTGCCGCGGGTTTGGCACATTTGATGCTGGGTGGCCGTCGATGAACCTCACCTCCCGGGAGAAAGACAAGCTTCTGGTTGCGGTCGCGGCCATGGTTGCGGAGCGCCGACTGCGGCGCGGCGTGAAGCTCAACTACCCCGAGGCGGTGGCGTTGATCACCGACTATGTGCTCGAAGGGGCACGGGACGGAAGAACCGTAGCCGAATTGATGCGGGACGGCGCCACGGTGATCCGGCGCGACCAGGTCATGGAGGGCATTGCCGAAATGATCCGTGAGATCCAGATCGAAGCCACGTTTCCGGACGGCACAAAGCTCGTCACCGTCCATGAGCCGATCCGCTGATAAAATGAAGGCGTCATTGCGAGCACAGCGAAGCAATCTCGCCCCCGCCGCGGCTGCTTCACGCCAGATTGCTTCGTCGCCCCCGGTTTCTCGCAATGACGAGGAAGCAAGATGATCCCGGGGGAAGTCTTCACCGCGCCGGGCGACATTGAGATCAACGCTGGACGGCACACCGTCACATTGACTATCGCAAACACCGGCGACCGCCCGATACAGGTCGGCTCACATTATCATTTCTACGAGACCAATGCGGCGCTCGCGTTTGACCGCGAGCAGGCGCGCGGCTATCGGCTCGATATTCCGGCCGGTACGGCGACGCGGTTCGAGCCCGGACAGAGCCGCGAGGTGCGGCTCGTTGCTTATGCCGGGGAGCGGCGCGTCGTCGGCTTCAACGGCAGGATCAACGGCAAGCTCTGATGGCAGCGACGATAGCGCGCGCCGCATATGCCGCGATGTTCGGCCCGACGACCGGCGACCGGCTGCGCCTCGCCGACACCGATCTGGTCATCGAGATCGAGAGCGATCGCACAATCTACGGCGAGGAGGTCAAGTTCGGCGGCGGCAAGGTGATCCGCGACGGAATGGGGCAGGGGCAGGCGACCCGCGCGGAAGGGGCGGTGGACACCGTCATCACCAATGCCGTGATCCTCGATCATTGGGGCATCGTCAAGGCGGATATCGGGATCCGCGACGGCCGCATCAGCGGCATCGGCAAGGCGGGCAATCCCGACATCCAGTCCGGGGTCGACATCGTGATCGGCCCCGGCACCGAAGCGATCGCCGGCGAAGGCCGCATCATCAGCGCCGGCGGGATCGATTCGCACATCCACTTGATATGCCCGCAATTGGTCGAAGAAGCCCTTTACAGCGGCGTCACCACGATGCTCGGCGGTGGCACCGGGCCGGCTGCCGGAACGGCGGCGACGACTTGCACACCCGGGCCCTGGCATCTCGCCCGCATTCTACAAGCCGCAGAGGGATTACCAGTCAATCTCGGGTTTTTCGGCAAGGGCAACGCCTCGGACCCGCGGGGTCTGGTCGAGATGGTCGAAGCCGGCGCCTGCGGGTTGAAGCTGCATGAGGATTGGGGAACGACTCCGGCGGCGATCGACACCTGCCTCAATGTCGCCGAACAGCTCGATATCGCGGTCGCGATCCATACCGACACGCTTAACGAAAGCGGCTTTGTCGAGAACACAATCGCCGCGTTCAAGGGCCGCAACATCCACGCCTTTCACACCGAAGGGGCAGGGGGCGGACATGCTCCCGATATCATCAAGCTGTGCGGTCTGCCGAACGTGTTGCCTTCGTCGACGAACCCGACCCGGCCGTTCACGATCAACACCGTCGACGAGCATCTCGATATGCTGATGGTGTGTCACCACCTCGACCCGCGC
>JAFASL010000171.1 GCA_019244535.1 Alphaproteobacteria bacterium | reverse complement strand
CTCCTCCCCTACCGGGCGGAAGGGGAAACCCAGCCCCGCCAAGGCTGGGTGGGTGAGGGCTGCGTGCGAGAAGGTCGGGGTGAGTGGGAGACCGATCGCGCGAGGGATTGAGCGCCCCACCCGGCCGGCGCTTTCGCGGATCACGCTAGTGCGCTTCGGTCGATTGAACAAATGCCCGCTACTCTTGGAAAGTTAGAAGAACGGGTCAATTTGCGCGCGGATTGGGCCGCTTAGCGCAGTCTGTTGCAGTTTAGCAACTCTGAGACGAAAAGACCACGTGGGCGCCAAAGCGTTCTTGATCAGCCCACGCCCATGCATATCATGGCGCGAGAGGCACGGGTGGCCTTTATCCGGCTGACTGCAACCTTTGATTTCTCGGGGGAGCAATGACCAGAAAACGGAACATCGGCAGGGCCGCGGCGCTTGGGGGGTTGACCGCGACGGTTGCGCTGCTGACGGGTCTTCCGGCGGCGAGCGCCGATGAGCTGGCGGATTTGCGCGCCAATCAGGAGCTGCTGCAGCGCCGCATCGACCAGCTCGCGCAGGCGGGCGGCCCGACTCCCGCGCCGGGGGTCCCCGGTGGGTACGGGACCCAGCCGATACCGGGCCAGCCAATTATCGGCGGGAGCTTTCCCCGCTCATTCCTGATCCCCGGAACCGATACGTCGATCCGTGTCGGCGGGTTTATTGACGCAACTGTGGATTATTACCTGCAGAATGGCCCGCCGAACGGCAACCAGTCGACCACCGTCGGCATCAACGGCAATCTGCCGGTAATCCCGCTCAACGTGCATATGGGCACAACGGTTCCGGGCTTTCCGACGAACATTCCCGGCTCGGGGACTGTTGCTCCGGGCACTCCAGCGGGTCTGGTTCCACAGAGCACGGCGAGCTCGCGCGGCAACGGCGTCTTCCTGATAAGCCCGCGGGAAACGCGCCTCAATGTCGAGACGCGCACCCCGACTGCTTGGGGCGAGTCGCGGACCTTCATCGAATTCGACTTCGCTGGCACGAACAACTTCAGCGGACAAAGCCTGACCGCGGTATCGGATAATTTGATACCGCGCTTGCGTTACGCCTACGGCACGCTTGGCGGCTTCCTCGCCGGGCAGGCTAACTCGAACTTTTCCGACCCTGACGCCAACTCAGAAACGCTAGACTTTGGCGGTCCCCCTGGCCAAGCCGGCGTTGTCCGCATCCCGCAGGTGCGCTACACCTACGCGGGTCCGTATGGCAGCGCTTGGTCGATCTCAGCCGAAACCCCCGAGACGGATATCGTCACACCCGCCGGCAACGTAAAGTCCGACTCCAACACCCAAGCGCTGCCGGGCGGTCCCGGAGGCATCGTGAATGCGACCGCCGGCTGTGTCGCCAACGGGATACTGATAAGCCCGAGCGTCGCCTGCACACTAGCCGGCAATCCCACCAAGGCCTCGGCGCCGGATATCACCTTTGCCTCGTACTGGTCGCAGCCGTGGGGGCATGTCGATTTCCGCGGCGTTGTCCGGCCAACCCTGACGGTCAACGACGGTCATCTGATCGATAAAACCTTTGTCGGGTACGGCGGCGGCATTTCCGGCGACGTCAAGCCGTGGGCCGCACCTCCCTTTGGCATGCCCGGCACTTGGGAGAAGGACGATTTTCAGTTTCAATTCACGGCCGGCAGCGCCCTCGGACGCTATCTGAACGACGGTGCCGACGCAGCACTGGCGACCAATTTCCTCACCTCTCCGGCGACGGCGGCGGCGGCCGGGAACATCCTCGTCGAGAGGGTACGGGAGTTCGGGTACCAAGTCGGTTACCAGCACTGGTGGGTGCCGAATCTGCGATCGAACTTGGTCTATGGGTTTTCGTACTACGCTTATCCCTCTCAGCTAATTGGACCGACACAGTCGATCGTCTCGAACAAGCAACTGCAGGGTGCGTGGATCAATCTGATTTGGAGCCCTGTCGCGTTCGTCGATACAGGTATCGAATACACCTGGCAACAGCGTCAGACCGTGGCCAACCTCAAGGGCCAGCAGCAAGCCCTGATCGGCAAATTCCGCGTCAAGTTCTAACAACAAAAACAACCGATTTTTGGAGGCTCGCCGGGTTTCCGGCGAGCCTTTTCTTTGCGCCGCCTCATTTGGCCGTTTCCTGTCGCTATCCCTGTAATTCTTCTGGCGAACGCGATAAAACGCAGCCGGCCACGAGCAAGCGTCAGGCAGCGAAAACGATACAAGGCTGATTAGCAATGAACCGGCAGCAGCGGCGAGCGGCGGCGAAACATCGCAAGCCTGTCGCCTATCGTGCAGCTGCCGCAGGTAGGGAGCCGATTGCGCAGGCGTTCGACATGGCGCTCTGGCATTACCGCAAGGGCCGCCTCGACGAGGTCGAGCGGCTCTGCAATTGGATTCTTTCGACCGATGCAAATCACGCTCAAGGCCTAAATCTGTTAGGCCTCGTCGCCCACCATCGAGGCCATTCCGACACCGCGCTGACGCGGATCAGGCAGGCGATCGCATCGAATGACCGAGTCCCTGAGTTTCACCACAACATCGGGAATGTTCTGAAGGATATCGGCCGGCTCGAAGAGGCCAGGGCCGCTTACCAGCAGGCATTGGCACTCAACCGGAAGTCAATCGACACCCTATACAACCTCGGCAATTTAAGCCAAGAGTTGGGTCGGCTGGATCAGGCAGTATTATATTTCGAGCAGGCGTTGACGCTGAGGCCGGATTCTGTTGAGATCCTGAACAATCTCGGGGCTGTATTGCACGACCAAGGCAGATTCGACGTGGCCTTGGCCCATTATTCACGAGCCGCGGCGCTTGCGCCAAATTCGATAGAGATTCTCGCCAATTATGGAGCCGCACTCTGCGACCAAGGCGAGCCCGAGAAGGCCGCAGTCCAATTTGAGCGGGCACTCGCCCTCAGATCGGACCACATCGAGAGCCTCAACGGCCTCGGGATCGCCCTGCGCGCGCAGGGCAGGGTGGAGGCGGCCATCGCCCGCTTCGAGCGAGCGTTGGTTCTCATGCCGGATCGGGCGGAAACCCACAATAATCTAGCCCTCGCGCTCGAAGATCTGGGTCGACTGGACGAAGCCATCGTCCATTATGAGCATTCCCTGAAGCTCGCGCCTGACCAGCCTGAGACCCATAACAATCTCGGCAACGCTCTCGGGTATCAACGGCGGCACGAGGCGGCTATGTCGGCTTATGGGCGCGCGCTGGCCCTTAAGCCGGACTACGCGGAAGCGCACTACAATCGCGGGCTGCTTTTGCTGTTACGTGGAGATTATGAGCGAGGATGGGCGGAACACGAATGGCGCTGGCGCTATAAGGGAAACCCAGATCAGCGCCGATTTGGTCGCCCGAAATGGACTGGGGAACCCGTCGCGGGAAGGACCGTCTTGATCCATGCTGAACAAGGGTTTGGCGACATTATCCAGTTCCTCCGCTATGTTCCGTTGGTGGCCGCGCAAGGCGCAAAAGTATTGCTAGCCATGCCGCGCCCGGTGATCCGGCTCGCCGAGAAGTTGCCCGGTACCTCCGCCCTGCTCTTGCAGGGCGATCCGGTGGCCGAATTCGATCTTCATTGTCCGTTGCTCAGCCTGCCGCATGTCTTTGGCACGACGATAGAAACGATTCCGAATACGGTACCTTATCTACAACCACCGGTGGATGCATTGGCGGCGTGGCGGGGGCGCCTTTCAGGCGACTCGGGGCTCAAGGTTGGTTTTGTGTGGTCGGGCAATCCTGCAAATAAGCTTAATTCGTCCCGTTCGCTTCCTGTGGGAATGTTGAAAACGTTATTGGGTATTCCCGGAGTACGCTGGTTCAGTCTTCAAGTCGGTCCAGCTGCCACCAATCGCGAGCTGGAGCCGACAGGGCCGATCGAGGACCTCGCCCCGGTACTGACTGATTTTGCCGACACAGCGGCGGCAATTTGTAACCTTGACTTGGTTATCTCGGTCGAAACTGCGGTCGCACACCTGGCCGGCGCACTTGGACGGCCGGTTTGGGTGCCATTGGCATTTGTCCCGGCTTGGCGCTGGCTTTTGGACCGAGAAGACAGCCCCTGGTATCCGACGATGCGCCTATTTCGCCAGAGCAGCCCCGGCGAGTGGGAAGGCGTGGTACACAGATTGGCCGATTGCTTAGCGCAGGTGCTCAAATCGAGGGGCTGCGCCGACGCATCAAGAGCTCAGCATGGCATGTAATCGGAGCTCGCGGATTACAGATCGGCCGCGACTTCCCGCAGGACGCCACGCAGCCACGCCACGGCCCGGTCCTCGCCGTGGTCGCGGTGCCACAAGGCGACAATATCGAAAGGGGGGGACGGGTAGGGCGGCTCGAACAGCTTGAGGCGGTAGCGTTCGGCAAAAGCGGCCGCGAGACGGCGCGGCAACGGCGCTGCCATGTCGGATTGGCTGACTACGGCGAGCGCGGCGGGAAAATGCGGCGTCGTCAGCCCAATGACGCGCTGCAACCCGCGCGCCGCCAGCGCGGTTTGCAGCAACCCTACCTCGCTGCGGGTGACCAGCCGTTCGAGCCCGTGATCGCTGACATAGCCATTGACTGCATGCTCGTCCTCGCCGCTCGCGGAGATGATCAGATGGGACAGCGCCGCGAGGCGTTCCAAAGTCAGCTCGCCGCTAGCGGCGGAGTGGTCGGCGCTCAGCACCCAGACCCGGGTCTCCTGGAATAAGCGCTCGCACACAAAGGGCTCGGGCACGCGCCGGAAGCTGCCGATCGCTAGATCGATGCGGCCGGCGAGCAGGGCCTCGGTCACGCCCATATTGCTCGGCCGGATCCTCAGTTCGGCGTTTGGCGCCAGGGCCCGCAGGCGGGCGATAAAGCCCGGCATGAGGACCGTGCCGACATACTCGCCGCAGGTGATCGTAAAGCGCCGTTCGGTTTGCTCGGGCACAAATTCCGCCGGTCCCAGCGCGAGCTGGAGCTGCAGCAGCCCCTCGCGCAGCCGAGGTGCAATTTCGGCGGCGCGCGGGGTCGGCCGCATGCCGTCTGCAACGCGAACGAAAAGCTCGTCACGTAGTACGTAGCGCAGCCGGTTCAGCGCATGGCTTATGGCCGATTGACTGAGCCCCAGCCGCTCCCCTGCGCGGGTGACGCTACGCTCCTCTACCAACGTGTCGAAGACCCGCAAGAGGTTCAAATCGAGGGTATGAAAATGCAAGTCATTCATGTGTGCGATGCACAATTATCATTTGTATGCAAGGCAAAGTAACGGCATTTAGCAACGTAGCCCAACCAGGATCGGAGACCCGTGTATGGCGAGCTTGCTCAAATCAAGTGTTCTGAGTCTAGGTTTATTGGCTGGCGCCGTGGCGGCCGCGCAGGCGCAGTCGGTTTCGGCTCTGCCGCCGACGAGCGGTGCGCCGACCGCTTACCCGGCGCCGGTCACCTCCGCCACGCAGGGGGTTTTTCCGAAGCCCGGTGGTAACTCGGTTTGGCAAGAGGAACACTACCAGCCCTCTGCGAGCTACGATGCCGACAAGACGCAGCATCCTTATTCGACCTCGATCGGTCCAAAGCCCGGATCGCACTCGTCCGGACAAGACGAGCATTACCAGTCGACCGAACAAGACGCCTCTCCCGCGCGCCATCCATACACCGGCGGCATGGGCCCGAAGCCCGGCGGCTGATCGCGTCGTTTTAGCTTAGCGACTGTTCTCCGAGCCCGCCGGCTTGCGCCGGCGGGCTTTTTTTGCACTCCGCGTCTTGATGCAGGGGTTCGGTCGGGGGAAGATCGGACCGGGTTCCCACGCCTGCAGGGCAAGGAGGCTTCCGTGGAGTTTTACGACAGCCTCGAAACACGCGATCCGGCCGAACGTGAGGCGGCTCTGATGGCAGCGCTGCCGCAAATCATCGCGGCGGCGAAGGAGGGCGCGCCCGCCTATCGCGACCGGCTCGCCGCGGTGCATCCCGAGGATATCGTCGATCGGCGCGCCTTAGCCGAGCTGCCGCTGACCCACAAATCCGAGCTTATCGAGCTGCAGCGGCGCCACCCTCCGTTTGGCGGTCTTGTTGCGTCGCCGATGCCACAGCTCCGCCGAATCTTCGCGTCGCCCGGCCCGATCTACGAGCCGGAGGGCCGGCGGCCGGATTACTGGCGCTTCGCGCGCGCGCTCTTTGCCGCAGGTTTCCGCGCCGGCGATCTCGTGCACAATACCTTCTCGTACCACTTGACCCCCGCCGGAGCCATGGTCGAGAGCGGCGCCGACGCACTCGGTTGCGCGGTCATCCCAGCCGGCACCGGCCAGACCGAGCAGCAATTGCGGACGATCGCCGATCTGCGCCCGACCGGCTATATCGGGACACCTTCCTTCCTCAAGGTCCTGCTCGAGCGCGCCGCCAGTGAGAGCGCCGACGTCTCTTCGTTAAAAAAGGCGCTGGTCGGGGCAGAGGCGCTGCCCTCGGCGCTGCGGACCGAATTCCGCAGCCGCGGGCTCGCCGTGCTGCAGTGCTATGGGACCGCCGACATTGGCGTCATCTCCTATGAGAGCACGAGCCCGCAGGGCGAAATCTGCGAAGGCATGACGGTCGACGAGGGGATCATTCTCGAGCTGGTCATCCCGGGCACCGGCGAGCCGGTGCCGCCCGGCGAGATTGGTGAGGTCGTCGTAACTACCTTGACGCCGGAGTATCCGCTGATCCGCTTTGCTACCGGCGATCTTTCGGCGTTGCTGCCGGGCCCCAGCCCATGCGGCCGAACCAATCATCGGATCAAGGGATGGCTCGGCCGCGCCGACCAGACCACGAAGGTGCGCGGCATGTTTGTGCACCCCGAGCAGGTCGCCGAGATTGTGCGGCGCCACAAATCGATAATTCGGGCGCGCCTTGTTGTCGAGCGGCCGCAGAGCGCAGACGAGATGACGCTGCTGGTGGAAATAGACGAACCGGCCGAGAATCTGGAACAGATCACCGCAACCTTGCAGGCCGTCACGAAATTGCGCGGAAACGTGAGCTGCGTGCCAGAGGGCAGCCTGCCCGCCGATGGCAAGCTCATCGAAGACCGGCGGCAATTGAATTGAATTTCATTGAAAGGTCACAAATTCTCCAAACCGAAGTCTCAATCCCCTCCTTATATGCTATGCGTAAGGTTGATCCTTACAGGTTTGTCCCCCAAACCTCGTACTCGGTCGAGCAACTCGACCGTGGCCGCGCGGCTC
>JAFASL010000122.1 GCA_019244535.1 Alphaproteobacteria bacterium | reverse complement strand
AGATGTGTAGCAACGGATAGAACGATGGAACACACCATGAGCGATGAACCTGCAGCGCCCAAAATAGTCGATCGGCGCACCTTCCAGGCGGAGCTGGATGCATTACGAGATCGGGAGAAGGCTCACACTCGTAAAGGCGACGCTATTGCGGCAGCTCGCCGCCGGCTCCCCATGGTCGAGGTGGACGGCGCCACGCCGCTCATTGGCGAGCGCGGCGCAGTGACACTATTGGACGTGTTCGAGGGGCGCCGTTTGCTGATCGCCTACTACTTTATGTGGCACACCGGTCGCCCGGCGTCGGAGCAATGCGAGGGCTGCACGTTCTATACATCGCAAGTTCGCGAGTTGTCCTTCATTCATTCTCGGGACGCCACCTACGCCACAATCTGCCAAGGCCCGTACGAAGAGAGCGCCCGGTACCGCGACTTTATGGGCTGGGAGATGCCTTGGTACTCGGCCGCACAGGAGTCGCTCGAGACTCTCCTGGTCGGACGCCGGGTCGGCATGATGCATATCGTTTGCTACCTGCGACAAGGATCCGAAGTTTTCGAGACCTACTGGACGACGCGGCGCGGCGTCGAGGCGATGGATAACAGCTACCGGCTGCTCGACTTGACCGTGTACGGGCGGCAGGAGAGGTGGGAAGACTCGCCACCTGGCTGGCCGCAACGTCCGAACGGCGAGCACAATTACCGCACCGACGGACGTCCCATCGTCCAGTGGCCCCGCCTCAATGCCGGGTATTCCGACGATCTGGGGAGGGACAGGCGCTGAGCTCGCTTTGACTGGCGAGCGGCGAGCGCACGCGCCCAGCCCACGATCAGTGAAGGAACGAAGATCATGAGGACACACATGAGCGGGACAGGTGGAGCGCAACCTGCGGCTGGCCACTCCGAGGCGGCCGACTGGCTATGCCTCGCGGCCGCTCCGGCGTTCGCAATGATGGCAACACTAACAAGCGTTTTTGGTGGTGGCCCGCAGGAAATGTTCTGCTCGGCTGCACACGGTGTGTCATCTCTCAGCGGAATGTGCTGGATGTATTTGTTGATGGCTGCCTTCCATTCGGCGCCGTGGCTGAAGCTGGCCGTTAAGCGGGAAAGCGGCGCCCCTTCTTGCTGATCCGGCGTTCGCGAGATCGCTTGGCCAGCGAGTTCATCTGAATCGCCTCCCGATATTTGCTTGGGGGGCGTCAATCAAACTTCCAACCACAAGCCAAGGGAGAGAAGCCCGATGACCACACATATTACCGGCACACGCGACGAGTGGCTTGCAGCGCGACTCGAGCTGCTCGCGGCGGAGAAGGAGCTGACGCGCCGCAGTGACGAGCTGGCCCGGCGGCGTCAGGAGCTCCCGTGGGTTCGGATCGGCAAGGAGTATCGCTTCGAGACCGATGAAGGAAGCGCCTCGCTCGCAGACCTGTTTTGCGGACGCTCGCAGCTCCTGGTTTATCATTTCATGTTCGGGCCGGACTACACGGCGGGTTGTCCGTCCTGCTCCTCGATCGCGGACGGGTTCAACGGGTTCGCGGTACATCTGGCCAACCATGACGTGATGCTGTGGGCGGTGTCGCGGGCGCCGCTCGCGAAATTGCAGGCATACAAGCGCCGGATGGGCTGGACCTTTCCATGGGCATCTTCGGTCGGCAGCGAGTTCAACTTTGATTTCAACGTGTCCTTCACCGAAGAGCAACAGCGCGAAGGGACTGTCGAATACAATTATCAGCGCGGTGGGCACGCCATGGACGCGACACCGGCTCCGGCGCCAGTCGCGCAGTTCGCAGCGACATGCGGAACGGACGCGCCGACGTACTCGCGCGACAGGCCGGGCATGAGCTCTTTCGCGCTGGAAGGTGACGTTGTCTATCACACATACTCCACCTATGCGCGGGGGCTGGATGGGCTGTGGGGCATGTATCAGTGGCTCGACCGCGCGCCGAAGGGACGCAACGAGAACGGCATCTGGTGGCGCCGCCACGATGAGTATGAGAGGCAGTGAGCCAACCAAGCCGCCGAAGGAATGACAGATCGGCAAAATTCCAGCCGTGGCGGGCGAATGACCGGGCCTTGACCCGGCTACTCGCCCTGCACGACGGGATGAGCTGCGTTCGCTAGGTTAATTCGAAGGAATCCTCTTATATCACCAGCGGATCTCGATCGACACATCCGATGAAGCTCATCGTGTCATGCCGACGAAGCCTGCCCCGACGCCGATCCGATCGCCATCGCCAGCAAGAGACAACAATCACCAACCACCAGCAGGTGACATTAGGATCCCTGGCGCACGGCAATTGAGGCGTTAGAGCGCTTTCACCCTGACTGGAAGGTTGAAAGCGCTCTAGCCCTTTGATTTATAGAGTAGATTCACGCGTCCGCACTTTCCGCTCTCCCGCGATCTGCTCTAATCTGCATAATTTGGTCAAGGTACGACTTCGGATCGATTTTCGTGACGCGAAGCCCAGCCGTTCGGCTCGCAGCGCCTTTCGGGAAAGGTGCCCTATTTGTGGCCGCCGAACATGTGCTCACGAGGCTCGTTCAAGACGGGGAATCCATGCTACAACTTTCAGTTTCCTTGTTAGTTACCTGAGCTCGCAAATATCGCACAATAATCGTGCGAGCGCCTCCAGGAACTGACAAAGGAAGTCACGTCTTTTTTACCTAGAACTGCCGAAACGACTCTCGATTCTTCTTAGCAGGTTCAGCTAACCTACGGTTCTTAAGTGCGCATACTCTATGCGCAGCGAAGTCTGATGCGTGCCTAGCCACCAGATGCCATCCTAGACCACGGGTGGCCCGCTCTGGCTGCCACCGGACCCAGCAAACATGAGCAGACCAAATGGCGGGTGACTCAACTCATTCTACCGTGGCAGCCGTCGCAAGCGCGCGGCAACCCGCGCGCTCTTATTTCTCGCATGAGTCGGCCTACGTGGATGAAGGGGCCGAGATCGGTTGCGGTACGCGGATTTGGTATTTCACTCATGTCTTCGCCGGCGCAAAAATTGGCCAGTATTGCATCCTAGGCCAAAACGTCATGGTGGGAGCCAACGTTGTGATCGGCAACCGCTGCAAGATCCAGAATAATGTAAGCATCTATC
>JAFASL010000904.1 GCA_019244535.1 Alphaproteobacteria bacterium | reverse complement strand
CCATTACCGAACACTCCTTCCACGGCATCCACACCTCCCCCGAAAGGGGAACCGTGTTACCCATGTGTCCGGTACGATCTGTCACCTATGTCTCGGGCCGCTCATCCCCGCGCCATCGGCGGCGCGGCTTTTGGCGCTATCAAAATTTGAAGGCAGCGCCGAAACGGCAGCTAAACTGTTAGAATTATTCGGCCGGGTCCGGCAGATCGCCCAACCTAAAACTCGGGCCAGCGCGACGGCGCAGTTCTTGGCCGAGTTCTGTTCCGAGCGCTGCGGCATCGTCCACTTCGCCTTCGCGTCGGCTGCGGACCGCGCCGCGGCCGTCCGGCCCCAGCACCAATCCCTCGATCGTCAGCCGGTTGCCGTCGAACTCCGCGAACCCGGCGATCGGCGTACGACACGAGCCGTCGAGAGCAGCGAGCATCGCGCGCTCGGCTCCCGCACAGGCGGCAGTGCCGGGGTCATTAACGGAATGGACCACCGCCCGAACCGCCTCGTCGCCTGCCCGGCACTCGATCGCGAGCACACCTTGGCCGACTGCGGGCAGCATTATCTCGGGAGAGAGAATTTCGGTCGCGAGATCCAATTTACCCAGTCGCTCCAGCCCGCAAACAGCGAGGACGACAGCATCAAACTCGCCCTCCTCCAATTTCCGCAGCCGAGTATCGACGTTACCGCGGATCGGCCCAACCATCAAATCGGGGCGCCGCAGCAGCAATTGCGCTTGACGCCGCAGCGACGCAGTCCCGATCCGCGCCCCGTTCGGCAATGTGCCGAAACTGCTCGCGCGATTTGCCACGAGAGCGTCGCGCGGGTCATCTCTGCGCAAAACGCATGCAATCTCAAGCCCTCCAGGCAGCCAGGTCTCCATATCTTTGAGCGAATGCACGGCGAGATCGATATGCCTCGCCAGCAATGCCTCCTCGATCTCTTTGGTGAATAGGCCCTTGCCGCCGATCTCGGCGAGCCGCCGATCCTGCACCCGGTCGCCGGTCGTGCGAATCGTCACGATCTCGAGCGCGCCCGCTGTGGTAAGTTCCGGATGACAAGCAATCAGACAGTCGCGCACTCGAGCGGTCTGGTTCAGCGCCATAGCGCTGCCACGCGTACCTATGCGCAATGGAAGGGGCAGCACCGGCCTTTCCTATTTGCCCTCTGCAGGAACACAGTTTGTAAGTTAATTCTGCGCATCGGAGGAGGAAGAGCCTGGGGTGCCGACAAACGCCCAGAAACTGTCATCCATGGCTCTCGAGCGGCTCGTCAGATAAGGGAAGTGGCCGTAGACTAGAGACAGTTCTCGGTCTGCTCGGTCGACGCTCGCCCCTTCCTCCACGAAGCGGTATATCGCCGAAACGAGGCCAGTGCGGTCGGCGCCCGATTTGCAGTGCACGAGAAGCGGCTTCGGCGCCTTGCGGATGATATCCAGCACTTCGCCGATCTGCTGCCCCGTCACGAAGCGGTGCGCCGAAAGACTATAGTCGTAATGCGTGACGCCGAGCACTTGCGAGGCGGCGATCTCTTCGTCGTACCAGCTCTGGCCGGGATGCGCGCCCCGCAAATTGAGGACCGACCTAATCCGGTGATCCCGGATCACTCTATGCAGCTCTTCCTTGTCTAGCTGGGCGGATCGATAAAATGCGTCCTCCTGTACGGCATGAAAATTCCCGTGGTATTGCACCAGCCCCCAATAAGCTCCGGTCGAGCCGACGGTCAGCCCGAAGACGACGACGCCAACTTTGATTCCCCGCATCAACAGCACCGCCGGCGCCTTCCACCTCGCTCGGATCATCACTAACGCCGCATCCGCGGCTTCGCATCGCCGATCCCTGCCTCGGTTAGAATGACGTGTCCGCCGGTTCCGTCAATCATTTCGCGTCTGTCGGATTGCGATCTTGCCGTCCCGGGTGCGCTCCGTCCGCCTCTCCTGCTTGGATCTGGACCTCGCGCATCAGAAAAGAACTCTGTGGCTATTTTCCGTTTTGTACTGGCTTCTCGCAGCACAAAAAAGGGTTAATATCGGGCTGCTCTGCCTCTTCTTCGACCATTGAGGCCAGATCAGGGGGACTGGGTGGGCAAACGAAGCAAATGGTTGGTGACCGGGCTGACCAGCCTCGGAACGGCGACCGCCGCTGGCGGTGCGTTTGCGTCAGGCTTCCAATTGCGCGAGAACAGCGCGGCGGCGCTCGGCAACGCTTTCGCCGGCGCGGCGGCATCGGTCGAGGATACGAGCATTGTCGCCAACAATCCGGCAGGCATGACGGCCCTCCGCGGGAATCAAGTGTCGGGAGATTTGGCTATCGTAATCCCGTCGGCCATTTTTTCCGGCATGAGCGTCAACGCGGCGCACCAGCCGGTCAGCGGGAGCAATGGCGGCGACGCAGGCGGGGCTCAGCCGGTGCCTGCGGCTTACGGCTTCTATGACGCTTCGCCCGATGTGAAGTTCGGGCTCGCCATTACTGCTCCGTTTGGTCTCAAGACGCAGTACGACAGCGGCTGGGTCGGACGCTACAACGCAGTCAAATCCGATCTCGAGGTAATCAACATCAACCCTAATATCGCCTTCCGGCTTACCGATTGGCTCTCGGTCGGTGCAGGTCCGGCGCTACAACACACCAGCGCCGAGCTCACCAACGCCATCAACTCGACGAGCATAGCGCGCCTCGCCAACCCGCAGCTGCCGGCAGGGTTCGCTCTTCCCGACGGCTATGCCCACATCACCGGAGATTCATTATCGGTCGGCTACAATCTCGGTGTGTTTGCGCAGATTTCGCCGGAGGCCCAAATCGGGGCGAGCTATCGTTCACAGGTCAGCCACCATCTCGATGGCACGGCAACCATCAACGTTCCGGCTCCGTTGGCGGTCGATCCGCGGTTCCAAACCACGCCGAGCCAAACCGACTTCAAAACTCCGGAGATCGTAAGCCTGGCCGGATCGTCGCGAATCCGGCCCGATTTGATGCTGTTGGCCGAAGTTCAGTGGACCAATTGGAGTGTCGTGAAAAACCTGCGAATTCAACGACCGGATGGCTCGGCGCTGATAGATCAGCCCGAGCAATGGCATGGTACGTGGTTTGGCAGTATCGGTGTGAGCTATTTTCCCGACCCAAACTGGACCATCCGCGGCGGTTTCGCATTCGATCCGACGCCGGTCCGTGACCAGTTTCGGACGGCTCGCATTCCGGATTCGGACCGGTATTGGCTCGCGGCCGGGGTAGGCTACAAATGGACGGCCGATCTGCGCTTTGACGCAGCCTATGTCCACATCTTCGCCAACAGCGCACCGATCGACGAGGTGTCGCAAACCGGCGATATGCTGACTGGTCGCTACTCGAACCACATCGATATCGTGTCGCTGTCTGCGACTCTTCGATTTTGAGCTTGGTTTCGCATTTCTAGACCTGTTGCGCATAACCTCCCGTCGGTGCTGCCGCGAAGGGTGGCTCGCCGGCTCGCGGCAGCCAGAGCTCAACGGTCGTCCCGTGGCCCGCTTTACTCCGGATCCGGACACCACCCCCGGATTGGGCGGCAAAGCCTTGAACCATCGGTAAGCCGAGACCGGAACCACTGCCGATTTCTTTGGTCGTGAAGAACGGCTCGAAGGCTCGCGCGAGCGTTGCCTCGTCCATGCCGGTACCGGTGTCGGTGATCGAAAGGACGACGTACTCGCCGGGCGCCACCTCCGGCGGGGTCCCATGATCGGCCTGGCGGTTCTGGAGCCAGATCCGCAGGCTGCCGCCATCCGGCATCGCGTCACGGGCGTTGATTGTCAGGTTGAGAACGGCGAGTTCCAGCTGGTTGGCGTCCACCCGGGCAGCCGCAAGACCGGTTTCCGAGGTGATGGAAAGGCTGATCCGGTTACCCAGGGTGCGACGCAATAAGTCCTCTATGCCGCTGAGAAGGCGCCCGAGATCGACCGATTGCGGGTCCAGCCGTTGTTTACGCGCGAACGCAAGCAGGCGCTGGATCAATGCTCCACCGCGCTCAGCGGCTTGGAGGGCACTCTGCAGCAGCGGGAGCACCTCCGGGATCCCGCCTACCCGGCCGATCGCAAGGGAGAGATTGCCGATCACCAAAGTCAACAGATTGTTGAAGTCGTGAGAAATTCCGCCTGTCAGCTGTCCGATCGCTTCGAGCTTTTGAGCCTGACGCAAAGCCGCTTCCGTCGCCTCGCGCTCCGCCATTTCGGCCTGAAGCCGAAGATTGGCTTCGCTCAGCTCGAAGCGCAGCCGCATCGCTTCGGCAAAAAACCGGTTGAGATATAGCCCGGCCAGCGAGAGCGCAGCTGCGAACACCAGGGTCATTGCGCCTAACGCGGTCGCCGTCCGTGCGCCCTGGCCAAAGAAGGCGGCTGCCACGGGGAGGCTCGCCGGGAGCAGGAACGCAAGGAGGCTGGGGAGGTGAGAGGCGCTGATCACTACTGCTCCAGCGCACATGCCGCCAATGACAAAGGTCAAAAAAATCTGAGCAAACACAGGTACGACCGGGAACAGAACCACAGCGCCCAAACCCCAGGACAAGCCCGCCAGCAGAGAACCCCACGCGGCGCGCCGTGACCAAGGAACGACATCCGTCACGTCGAACTGACGGCGATAGCGCAGCCATAGCGCACAGCGTCCGCTCGTAACCAGTACAATGACGCAAAGCCAAGAGAGCGGAAGCAACAGACCTACGAACTGGTACAATACGACCAGCGTGATGACTGCATTCACGACATTTACTGTGAGCGCAATCGGCATCTGCCGAAAAATCGCGCTCACTTGCGCCGCGCCGAGTTCTCCGAGCGCTTGCTCAGTGCGCCCTAGTCTCAGTCTGAAGAGACCCCGCATCTCCCATTCCGAACGGCACGAGAGGAATGCGGCGGCGGGTTGCGACGCGAGCGGCAGAGCCTCGAGCGGTGCCCAGATGTGTTAACGATATACCCGGACAAAGCGCGGCAAGCGAGCGCCAATTACGAGTCATTTTCGGGGATGGAGAGCGCCGCTGGAATGGCAGAGGTCGCCATCATTGGGCCGGATCGTCAGTTCCGAGGTCGCGTTGCCGCTGACCAGCGTGCTGCCGATAGGCCCCCGCCCCACTATTGACGATCAATTGACGATTTCTGGACCTAAAAACGGGTCGCAGGAATTGCGCAATCCGCGCCGCCCGGCCATGGCGCCGTAGAAGCCATGCGGGTCCTCCCCATCCATCCGGTGGTACCGGGCCTCGACTGCAACCATCCTCCTGAGTATCTCGAGGAGGAGAAAACATGCCTGATATTGCTGAAAACCCGCTGACCAAATTGTCAGAGGCGTTGGCGGAACGTGTCGGCCTGGCCCGGGTTCTGGTGGCCGGTATCGCCGCGCCCGGACACCGGCTGCGTTCCGGAACGCTCTGGCGCAAAGACGTTGTGGTCGCCTCCGAACAGAGCTTCCCCGAGGCCTCTGATGCCACAGTGACGTTGGCCGATGGAAGGGTGTACGCCGGGCGCGTCGCCGGCCGCGATTCGGGAACTAATGTGATCGCCTTGCGTCTCGACGGCACCCCAGATCCGGCGGCGTTACGAGCTGGGGAGTCGCGCCCGGGCGCACTTGTTCTCACCCTCGGTGCCGAAGAAAACGGCATCTCTGCCAGGTTGGGCATCATCAGTTCGGTTGGCCCCGCATGGCACAGCCGTGCCGGGGGCCGCATCGATCGGCGGATCACGCTGGATATCGGGATGGCCCGGAGGGAAGAAGGTGGGCCAGTGGTCGATGCCAGCGGCGGTCTTCTCGGCATCTCGACCTTCGGACCGCGTGGGCGCGTTCTGGTAATTCCGGCCTCGACGGTCGACGAGGTGTTGGAGCCGCTCCTCTCGAAAGGTCGCGTCGAGCGCGGCTGGCTCGGCTTGGCGCTCCAGCCCGTCCTCGTACCGGAAGCGCTGCAGGCCGAAGCCGGTCAGTCGCGCGGCCTGATGATCATGCGTATCGCGAAGGACAGCCCCGGCGGCGCAGCAAACCTGCATGCCGGGGACATTCTCGTGACGATCGCCGGTGAGAGCGTCACGAGCCCAGCAATGCTGGCCAGGCATCTCGGGCCCGACTCGGTCGGAAAACAGGTCGAATTGCGTCTGATCCGCGCCGATAAGCCCCTTTCGGTTCAGGTCACCGTGGGCACCCGGCCAATCTAGATGAGGGTCCCCGTGGCTGCCAGCCCCCCTGCCCTGCGTGTCGCGGTGCTCACGGCTGACCCCGCGAAGCAAGACCCGCTCGTCGCGCTCGTCAGAGAGTGCGGGCATCAGCTCGTGCCGCCCGATGCGTCTCCCGACGCAGTGCTGACCGACGGCGCCGCAGCTGCACCCCTTCCGGCCGCGGCCGTCGCCCTTGGCGGCGTGAATGGCGCTTACGCCGGATGGTTACCCGCGGATGCCGGTACGGCTCAGGTTGATGCCGCGTTGCGGGCCGTCGCAGCGGGGCTGACAGTGCGGGCGGCGGCCGAACCGCCCGAAAACTTCGAGTCGCTGCCGGAGGAACCCCCGATCCTGCTGACGCCGCGCGAAATCGAGGTGCTCGGAGCACTCGGCAACGGGCTGACCAACAAGGAAACTGCGCGGCTGCTCGGAATCTCCCCGCACACCGTTAAGTTCCATATCGAGTCGCTGTTCCGAAAGCTCGGTGCGGCCTCTCGCGCCGAAGCTGTCGCCAGAGGAATCCGGCAGCAGATCGTAGAGTTTTGACCCGGCTTTTTAATCGGGCTGGAGCTCGCCTTTGCGGTTGAAGCGGACTTCCCGATGGACGCCGACGTTCAGCACCAAGCCAAAGCCGAACATCACCGCGAGCATTGCCGTGCCGCCATAGGAAATAAGCGGCAGCGGCACTCCGACTACCGGAATCAGGCCCATCACCATTGCGGTGTTGATAAACACATACAGCGAAAAGTTGGTCACGATGCCCAGCCCGAGCAGACGGCCGAAAAAGCTGCGGCAGCGCAACGCGATCACAAAGCCATAGCCGACAATCAGCATATAGAGCGCGAGCAAAGCAACGCCGCCGACAAAACCAAATTCTTCGGCCAAGGTAGTAAAAATAAAATCGGTCTGCTTTTCCGGCAAAAAGCTCAGGTGACTCTGAGTGCCGTTGAGAAAACCTCTGCCAAAGAAACCTCCCGAGCCGAGCGCGATCTTCGACTGCAGAATGTGATAGCCGGCCCCCAGCGGATCGCTTTCCGGGTCGAGAAAGGTGTAGATCCGGTTCTTCTGGTAATCGCGAAGAAAATGCCATCCGGTGGGCGCAGCGGCCGCCACCGCGAACCCCATCAATGCGAAGAAACGCAAACGCATCCCGGCGATAAAGAACAACGCCGCTCCCGTCAGCAACAGCATGATCGCGGTGCCGAGGTCTGGCTGTTTTAGTACCAGCGCCGCTGGTATCAGCACCATCAGCGCCGGCGGCACAAGAAAGCGGATCCGCGCGACCTCCTCCTCCGTGCGGACATGAAAATACCGCGCCAGCGCCAGAACCAACGCGATGTTCATCAATGATGACGGCTGAAGCTGGATCAACCCCAAATCGATCCAGCGCCTTGCCCCCATGCCGACAAAGCCGCGCAAATCGACGGCCACAACGAGTGCCAGTGCAAGCGCATATACCCAATACGCCACCCTGAACCAGCTTCGGATTCCGAGAAACGCGGCGCCGAGCATCGGGACGAGCGCGATCGCAAAGCGGATCATCTGGGCCGATGCCCACGGCTGCATGTTGCCGTCCGCAGCCGAAAATAAAACCGCGATGCCGCAGGACGCCGCGACAAGCACCAGTACGACCAAGCCCCAGCTGATGCCGCGCAGTTTTTCGATGAAACCGAGTTCGCGCCCGAAATCGGACGTCAGACCCGACATGGCTCAGCCGCCCCGAGGTCCAGGCTGGTTCCTGGCGGTATCGAGGGCCGCAACACCGTTCTCGGCAGGCACCCGCCGAGAGGGATCGCGTCGCTGCACCTCGAGCAAAATATCGCGGCAGATCGGTGCGGCGACGGCCGAGCCGCCGCCGCCACTCGTGCCCCCATGCTCGACCACTGTTGCGCAGACATATCGGGGAGCGCTGACCGGCGCGAAGGCAACAAACAGCGCGTGATCGCGCTGCTTCCAGGGGACCTGCCGCACCTTGCGAACGCCGTGTGCGCGCTCGTAATCGCTGATGTGGCGGACTTGCGAAGTACCGGATTTGCCGCCCATCGCAAGACCGGGGTTGGGGATACGCGCCGCATAGGCCGTGCCGCCCTGCTCGTTGACGACCGCGTTCATTCCGTCGACCACCAGCGCGCGCGTGCGCGGAGCAAGATCAAGTGAAGGGAAGTCGCTCGGTCCCCGGTCGCCGCCCGGCAGCATCAACCCTTCGGGGCGCACCAGACGAGGTATTACCGCGCGGCCGGTAACGAGCCGCGCCACCATCGTCGCGAGCTGCAGCGGTGTTGCCAGAACCGACCCCTGGCCGATCCCCGCGATCAACGTCTCTCCCTGCGACCAGGCGCCTCCGGTGGTGGCGAATTTCCATTCGCGGGTCGGGATCAGACCCGGCCGCTCGCCCGGGATATCGAGGCCGAGTAGCCCGCCGAAGCCGAACCGGTGAGCCATCGCAGCGAGGCGGTCGATCCCAACTCGCCGGGCCGTCTCGTAAAAGAAGACGTCGCAGGATTTCTTGATCGCGTCGCGCAAGCGCAAAGTGCCGTGACCGCCGTGCCGCCAGCAATGAAACGTGGTGTTGCCGAATGCGAGGTATCCGGGGCAGGTGAACGAGGTCTCGGGCGTCAAGACACCAGCCGTCAGCGCGGCCGAGGCAACCACCGGCTTGAATGTCGAACCAGGCGGGTAGACGCCGGCAATAACCTTGTTGGAGAGCGGTTTGCGCGGATCATTGGACAGCTCCTGCCACATCGCCGAGCTGAGCCCGGTCGAGAACGGCACCGGATCGAAACCGGGGCTCGAAACCAGGGCCAGGATATCACCAGTGATCGCATCGAGCAGGACGCAGGCGACGCTCTGTTCGGTGCTGCAGCGGCGGGTGACGAACTGCTGCATGACGACATCGAGACTGCTGACTGCGTCCTGCCCCGGCTTTCCCGCTACGCGAGCGAGTTCGCGGACGACGCGGCCGAGCGCATTGACTTCGACCTGGCTCGTGCCGGCAGTGCCGCGCAGGTTCGCATCCTGCGCTTTCTCCACTCCGCTCTTGCCTATGCGGAAATCAGGCAGCTCCAGGAGGGGATCGCCGTCGAGCTCCTGCTCGGAAACCGCGGCGACATAGCCGAGGACATGCGCCGTGATTTCGCCGAACGGGTAATGACGGGTCACGCCCTGGTCGATCGAGACACCGGGCAGTTCCGGCACCGCCACCTCGACGCGCGCCATTTCGTCCCAGCTCAAATTGGCGCGGACAATCACCGGCACAAAGGAATGCTTGCGCCGGACCTCGCGCAATACCCGCCGACGGTCGGTTTCGCTGACCTCGATCAGCGCCTCGAGCGCGTCGAGCGTCGCCCCGATGTCGCCCGCCTGCTCGGGGACGATGACGAGATGGTAGTTCTGCCGGTTATCGGCGAGCGCGACGCCAAAGCGATCGACAATTCTCCCACGAACCGGCGCGATCAGCCGCAGGCTGATCCGGTTCTCGTCAGCGAGAACCGTGTAGTGCTCCGACTGCGCGATCTGCAGCTGATACATGCGGCCGCCAATCGCCGCGAGGAGCAGGGCCTGACCGCCGGCGAGCATTGCAGCGCGCCGCGTCAACAGCTTGTGGCGCAGGGCATCCTGACGCATCGCCCCTCACTCGGCGCCGATCAGCGCGCGCTGACCGCGGCCCAGCAGAAAGCTGGCGATTGGAAAAACCGAAATTGTCAGCAGGCCGCGGAACACCGGTTCGCGCAACTCCAATACGTGTCCGGCGAGCAGCGAGTGCAAGGCCCAGGAGAAAAGCATTGCGCCGCCAGTCAGGGCGGCGAACCCCGCCCAAACGAACGAAAAGCGCCGATCAACAAAATCATGCCGATTGGCCAAAACGATTGCTCGGGCGAGCAGCAGCATGATCGCGGAGATCCCAGGCAGCGCGCCAGAGAGCAGGTCCTGGATCATGCCGATCGCGAACAGCGAGAGCGGAGGCAGCAGGTCCGGCCGGTAAATCGTCCAATGATAGGCGGCCATCAGCGCGAATGCCGGCGACAGCGCAGCGTAACCGCCAATGTACAGCGGCTCGATCGACAAAAGTGCTGCCGCCACCGTCGTTACGATTGGCAGCACGTTGGTCACGGGTTTGTGCCTGTATTGAGGGGCTAGTCAGCGGCGTGGCGGCCGTTGGCCGTCGGACCCGTAATCCGCACGCTTTCCACCGCGCCCGGAAATCGACAAAGGAGTGGGCAGCGCCTCGGCGAGGCCGTAATCGACGAGGCGAAGATAGTCGAGCCGCGATAATGCCGCGTAGGGCTCGACCCGAGGCGCTTCGCCATCGACGCTTGCCACAACGCCTACCGGAAGCCCCGGCGGGAATACCCCGCCTTCGCCGGAGGTGATGATCCTGTCGCCAATTCGGACCGTGCCGTCCGCATCCCGGTAACGCAGGCTCGGTCGAGCGGAGTTGTCGCCTGCCAGGATCGCCCGCTGATGCGTGCCGTCCACGACGACCGGCACGCGCGAGTTCAAATCGGTGATCAGCAGAACGCGCGCCGCCCGGGTTCCAACCTCCGAGACGCGGCCGGCCAGCCCCTCTCCGGTCATCGCCGCCTGGCCGCGCGCCACGCCGTTTTCGCTCCCGGCGTCGACCATGACGCTGCGCGCATAGGCTCCTCCGGAATCCGCGATCACGCGCGCCGTAACAAAGGAGACCGGCGGTTCGGGTGCGAGCTTCGTCAACTCCCGCAATTCAGCATTCTCGGTCGACAGCCTCAGCGCGACCTGTTGCCAGCCAAGCAGCCTCTCGTTCTCCTCGGCGAGCCGAAGGTTCTCGCGATACACCGTCATGACGCTAAGGACGCGGTTCGCCGAGGCAACGAGCGCAGCTGCGGGACGCGAGATCGCGTCGAGCGCCGGAGCGGCGCCATCCATCACCGCGCTCCGTACGGATTGAATCAACACCTGGTCAGCCTTGGCCAGAATGATCATTGCCGCCGAGAGCACGACCAGAACGGTAAGCGATACGCGCTCTATCGCCGCGCGCTGCGCCGCCGAGATCCGCATCAGCTAATTCCCTCACGCCGTGGTGTCATTCCTACCAGGTATTGATCAGCACATTCCGCAGGGTCCTCATCTCTTCGAGGGCACGGCCGGTGCCGAGCGCAACGCAGGTGAGCGGGTCCTCGGCGATCGAGACCGGGAGACCGGTGGCGTGGCGGAGCACCAGGTCGAGGTTGCTGAGCAAGGCGCCTCCGCCGGTCAGCACGATCCCCTTGTCGACAATGTCGGCAGCGAGTTCCGGCGCGGTATGCTCGAGTGCCACTTTAACCGCCTCGATGATCGACCCGACCGGTTCGGCGAGGCTTTCGGAGATCTGCCGTTCGCTGATGACAATCTCCTTCGGCACACCGTTCATCAGGTCGCGGCCTTTTATCTCCATGACCCTCCCCTCGCCGTCTTCCGGCATGCAGGCGGACCCGATTTCCTTCTTGATGCGCTCGGCGCTGCTCTCGCCGACCAGCAGATTGTGGTTGCGGCGGATATAGGCAATAACCGCCTCGTCCATCTTGTCGCCGCCCATTCGCACCGACCGGCAATAGACGATGCC
>JAFASL010000900.1 GCA_019244535.1 Alphaproteobacteria bacterium | reverse complement strand
CGACCCGGGGTAATGAAACGTCACACTGTCGAATTCGATCTGGCCGCGGATCGTCGGGGCGAGCTGGCCGCTCGACGGTTCCGGCGCGGTCTGCATCAATTGCGCGAGGAGCTTCAGTGACAGCACCGAGCGCTGGTAGTCCTGCATCAAGGATGAGGCATGGATCAGCGGCTGCACCAACCGCAGCCCCAGCATGTTGAAGGCGACGAGCGCGCCGACGGTCATCTGGTCGCTCAGCACAAACAATGCGCCCAATGCGCCGATGCCGATGCTCATGCCGCGCTCGAGGCTGGCGACGACACTGCGGGCGCCCGCCGCGGTATGGTCGAGCGAAAGGCTCCGGCTCGCCGCCTCGTCGGTATGGCGGCGCCAGCGCAGCAATGCGCGCGGCTCGAGCGCCAGGGTCTTGATCGTCGCGATGCCGTTCAAAATCTCGAACAGAAAGGCTTTGCGGCGGCCTTCGATCTCGTTGACCTCGGTGAGCCGCTTGCGGAATGTGCGCGACATCGCCGCCAGTACGGTAAAAGCGGTGACCGAGACGCCAAGCACAATGAGGGCCAGCTGCCACGAATAGAGCAACAGCACCGGCAAGTAGATGACGACCGCGAGGAAATCGAGGAATGTGTTGAACAGCCGGCTCGCGAGGAAGTCGCGGACGTTGTTGGCTTCCTGCAATTTGTAGGCGGTGACCCCGGACGGGTTGGCGTGGAAATAATCGATCGGGAGCCGCAGCAGATGCTCGATCGTGCCATTGGCGACCTGGTGATCGAGCCGGCGCGTGATAAAGGCGAGCAGATAATTGCGCAGATAGTTGAAGCCGGCGTCGAACAAAATGAGCACGCCGACCCCGGCGGTCAGCGCGTAAAGTGTCGAGAACGCCTGGTTCGGCACCACTTTGTCGACCAGCAGCTGAAAGAAGACCGGCACTGCCAGCGCGATCAGGTGCATCGTCAGCGCCGCGACGACGATGTCCCGCATCAGGCGCCGCTCGGCAAACAATTTTGACGTGAACCAGGAAAAGCCGAAGGCCGCCTCTGCCTTGCCGGGCGGCAGCGGTGTCACGACCAGCGCCGCGCCGCGCCAGGCGCGCTCCAGATCCTCGCGCGTCAGGAAGAACGGCTCGCCGTCACGGAACATCGGGTCCGAAATGGCCACTTCCTCGGGCCCGTTGCGCCGCACCCCGACGAGGGTGACCGCATTGTTGTTGTCGAGGAACAGTAGGATCGGATGGCTGAACGGGGTGTTTCGCAGCGCATTCCAATCGAGCTTAACGCGCTCCGCGCGCAGACCGAACTCCCCGGCCAGCTCGACAAGCCTGGCAACGGGAAGCGTATCGTGGTCGACCAGATTGCGGCGGCGGACCGCGCCGACCTCGGCATAGACCCCGTTCTGCGCGCCAAGGCGAAAGAGACAGGCGAGTGCCGTCTCGCTCGATACGACGTCATTATTGGCGCTGTTTTTGCTTGTTTTCTTGCTCATCAATTCAGCCTTACACAGTAAAAGGCGGATAATCGGGCAAGACACGATGCGGCGGCTCCCCCAACGCGTGCTTGATGGACCCGGCGGCGAATGTCAACGCTTGACTTGGGGCGGCACCAGCAGGCCGCAGAGAAACTCACGTGCGGATTTGACCGGTCGTCCTTACCCGTCCGAGCCAGGCCCGAATGTGGCGTACCTCACACAACGCGAATTTTTTTCGTGCGAGCGGAAATCGCCCGCTCTCAGCTCGACCCCGTGCAGATCAGGACGATTTCAGCAGTCAGCGCTGCAATTTGTCGATCGTGATCGGTAGGTCGCGCACGCGCTTCCCGGTCGCGTGATAGACCGCGTTGGCGATTGCCGCGGCAACGCCGACGATGCCGATCTCGCCCACCCCTTTTACGCCGAGCGGATTGACGATGTCGTCCGGCTCATCGACGAAGATGACCTTGATCTCCTGGACGTCGGCGTTCACCGGGACATGATACTCGGCGATGTTCGCATTCATGATGCGGCCGAAATTGTGATCGATCAGCGTTTCTTCGTGCAGCGCCATGCCAATCCCCCAGACCACGCCGCCGATGATTTGGCTCGTTGCGGTCTTGGTGTTCAGTATTCGGCCGGCCGCGACCGCGCTGACGATACGGGTGACGCGGACAACCCCGAGCTGCTCGTCCACCTTCACTTCGGTGAAAATCGCCGAATGTGTGTTGTGCGCGTGCGAGCCGTCATCCTCGAAGGTGGTGGATTTCTCCTGCTCGATGCGATCGACGCCGCCGAACCGCATCGCGTCGGCGATGGACACCGCGCGCGATGCATCGTGCTTATTGACAAGCTTGCCGTCGATCAGCGCGACTTCATCGGGTGCTGCGTCGCCCAGCGGCGAATTTGGCATTTGCTTCGTCAGCCGCAGTAATTCTTCGCGGATCGCGTTGGACGTCGTCGCGATCCCATTCGACACCGATGCGGCAATCCACGATCCCCCCTCGACCGGGGATTGCGGCAATGTCGAGTCGCCGAGCTTGATCGTGACATTGTCCAGCGGCAGCCCCAGCATGTCGGCTGCGACCTGCGCCATGATCGTGTAGGTGCCGGTGCCGATGTCGGAAGTCGCGCAGGAAACCTCCGCATGGCCGTTGGCCGTGAGCACGATGTGCACCGTGATCGGCGCCTGCAACGCTTCCCACACACCGCTCGCCATGCCCCAGCCGATCAGCTCGGTGCCGTCGCGCATCGAGCGCGGCTCGGGGTTGCGCTTGTCCCAGCCAAATGCTTCCGCGCCCTGGCGGTAGCAGTCGCGCAGGCTCTTGCTGCTGTACGGCCGGTCACTGTGCTGATCCCGATCCGAATAGCACCGTAGGCGCAACTCGAGCGGATCGAGCTTGAGGGCGACCGCGAGCTCGTCCATCGCGCACTCGAGCGCATAGACGCCGGTCGCCGCGCTCGGGGCGCGCATGTCGCACGAGGTCGGAAGATCA
>JAFASL010000320.1 GCA_019244535.1 Alphaproteobacteria bacterium | reverse complement strand
CGATTTCCTGTACCGCCAGCACTCGGCAGCCTCGCAAGGATCCCCGGAGTTCGCCTCCTCACCGGCGTAGCTTTCGAGACCCCCCGTCGGCTGCTCCTCGCGGCTCACCCGGAACCGGCCCGGCACTTTTACGTTTGCGTGGATACTCCGTTAAGCACTTCCAGGAGAACTCGCATGATCGGAAGGACCATCGCGCTGGCGGGAGCCTTGCTCCTCTCGACGCAAGTTTACGCCCAGACGAACCAAAACAGCGCAGGGCCGGCTCAGGGCACCGTTTCGGGCCCGGCCGCGGGCTCGCCGACGAGCATGAGGTCGCCGCAAGCCGGCTCTTTAGAAACGCAGCACCAGCGCAATGTGATCGGACAGCAGAGCCGGTCTGTGCGCAACAAAACCCATCACGTCACCCGCAACACCAACGACGAGACCGGCGCGACCGGGTCGAGCTCGCCGCGTTACGCTGCGCCGCCGCGGTAGACCGCGGACACCGGCGCCGCGCCCGTCTCCCGAAAATGGCCGCAATGCAAATGATAGCAACGAGGGATGCCGATCCCGCCACGCTTTTGGCCCGGATCTGAAGTGCGTTTAGAGCCGCGAACCGCTTGCCGGGTCGCGGCTCACCTGTTTTTCTCCAGCATTATCAGGTGGCGGCTCGGGCTGGCGATCGCTTTAGCTGCCGCATTCGGAGCGGCGGGGCGCACCGACATCTTGGAGCTGCCGGTGACCGAAGTCGTGTCCGGCATCTTTGTCCACAATGGCGTACACGAAGAAGCCTCCGCGGCAAATGAGGACGGGATCGCCAATATCGGCTTCATCATCGGCAATGACGCCGTAGCGGTGATCGATCCCGGCGGCAGCTTCGCTGAGGGACGCGCATTGCGGGCGGCGGTCCGCGCCCGCACGGACCGACCGATCCGGTATGTGATCCTCACGCACATCCATCCCGACCACATCCTCGGGGCGGCCGCCTTTCGCGGAGATCACCCCGAATTTGTCGGGCATGACAAACTGCCGGGCGCCTTGAACCAGCGCGGCGACTATTATTTGCGCAGATTGCGGGATGCGCTGGGAGACGAGGCGAACGGCAGCGAGGTCGTCCTACCGACGCGCCTAGTGGCCGACCGGCTCGAGCTCGATCTAGGCGGTCGGCGCTTGAGCGTGCAGGCCTACCGCCCGGCCCATACCGACAACGACCTCACGGTATACGACCACGAGACCCGGACCTTCTGGCTCGGAGACCTGCTGTTCGTCGATCGGATCCCGGTCATCGACGGCAGCCTGATCGGCTGGCTCGACCAGCTCAACGAGTTGACGGCCATACCGGCGGAACGGGCCATTCCGGGGCATGGTCCGGTGTCGGTGCCGTGGCCCGCAGGGGCCGCACCCGAACGGCGCTACCTCGAAGCGGTCGTGCACGACACGCGCAAGGCGATCAAATCGGGCATCGGCATTGCCAATGCCTACCGGCAAGTCGCAAACTCCGAGCGCGGGAATTGGTTGCTGTTCGACGAGTATCACCCGCGCAACGTGACGGCGGCGTACAAGGAGCTCGAATGGGAGTGACTTCAGCCATGTTCGGTCGAGCGGCTTTATGCTTGTTGGTGCTCGGTTGTACGCTGCCCGGACCGGTGCGCGCGGAACCCACCGAGGCGGAACGCGTGGCGCGCTGGGCGGATCTGCGGCACGCTATCTTTGGCGATCGCGCCGTCGAGGATGCCGGCGACCGCGTCACAATCGACGCCCCCGTGCGGGCCGAAGACGCCGCAATCGTGCCGGTGGCGATCCGGGTCGGCGAGAGCTTCGCGCCTGAGGTCCGCGGGCTCTATCTGGTGATCGACGATAATCCGTCTCCGCTCGCCGCGCATTTCCTGCTCGGGCCGATTGCGGATGCGCGGGAAATCGCGACCCGGGTCCGCATCGACGACTACACCTACCTTCATGCTGTTGCCGAAACGGCGGATGGGCGGCTCTACGCGACGGCGCGTTTCATCAAGGCGGCCGGCGGCTGCTCGGCGCCGGCGAGCAAGGATCAGGCGCTCGCCCTCCAACGCCTTGGCAAGATGAAACTGAGCCTCGCCGACCGGTCGAGACCGGACGGGCCGAGAAAGGCCAAGCTGTTGATCAGCCATCCGAACAGTTCGGGGCTGCAGATGGACCAGGCGACCCGCAACTACATCCCGGCCGATTTCATCCAGACGCTCGACGTCACCTATAACGGGCAGGAGGTATTTCGGCTCGAATCCGATATCACGATCAGCGAGGACCCGAGCTTCGAGTTCAGCTTCCGGCCTTCCGAGCCGGCCGCTTCGGGGGTAGTCAAAGCCGAGGTACTCGACAGCAATCAGCGGCGGTTCACTCAAAGCTGGCCGGTCCCGGCGGCAGAGCAGATGTGAGGGGCGCCGAATCCGCTCAACGGCATTGCAGGTTGGCCTCGGCTTGGGCCCGGTGCAGCTCTTCGATGACCGCCTTGATCTCGGGAGGGTCGCGGAACAGACCGACACGCCCGCCGACCCCGCCGCCAGCCTGGAGGCTGAGCGCAGTCTCGGCCTCCTCGTAATGCGAGTACGGCATCAGCGAGGCAATCGCGTCGATCGCGCAGGAGCATTTCAGCAGAGCCTCGCGGGTGTTGCCATTAGCCGCCATGCACCCGATCACGTAGTCGGCCCGGGCAGAAGTCGGATAGTCGTTGACTTCGGCGTGGGCAGGTCGTGCCGCCAGCGCGGCGATAAGGCCGATCGCCAAGAAATGCGGGGCGTTATGCCGTCGTCTCGCGAAAGGAGTAACCATTGACTGCACTTGTGCTCGTTTTTTGCCTGCAGGGCGCGCCTGCTTCCTGCACCGAGCAGCATCCACTCGAAGATCTATCGCTTCAGGCCTGCCTGGTACGCGGCCAACACTATGCCGCGGAATGGCTCGCCGAACATCCGAAATGGATATTGTCGCGCTGGCGATGCGAGCACAATGTACCGCGCCAGAAACCGGCATAATCGTGGGTTAGCACTTGCGCGCTCCGGGTTGTATCGGTCTTGTGCAACGAGCGGGAGTGAAATAGCATCGTTCTCTTAACCTATTCAGGCAACGAGCAAGGGGAGGGAGAAGCGATGAAGTTGTCACGCTTTTGGCTGGCGATACCGGCGCTCGCGCTGTTCGCGAGCGGCGCCAGCGCCAATGACGCGCTGATCGCGCTGTCGAAAGATCCCAATCAGTGGGTCATGCCGCCGCGCGATTATGCAAACACGCGCTACAGCGAGCTCAATCAGATCAACAAAGACAACGCGAAGAACCTCCGGCCGCTTTGGACGTTCTCGACCGGGGTATTGCGCGGCCACGAGGGCGGGCCGCTGGTTATCGGCGACGTGATGTACGTCCATACGCCGTTCCCGAACAACGTGTTCGCGCTCGACCTCAACCACAACGGGCAAATCCTGTGGAAGTATGAGCCGAAGCAGGATCCGACCGTCATTCCGGTGATGTGCTGCGACACGGTCAATCGCGGCGTCGCCTACGGCGACGGCAAGATCTTCTTGTACCAGGCGGACACGACGTTGGTGGCGCTCGACGCGAAAACCGGCAATGTCGTGTGGAGCGTCAAGAACGGCGATCCAAAGAAAGGTGAGACCGGGACCAGCGCCCCGATGGTGGTCAAGGACAAGGTCATCGTCGGCATCAGCGGCGGTGAGTTCGGCGTTCAAGCCCACGTCACGGGCTACAACCTCAAGGATGGGTCGAAGGCTTGGCGAGCCTACTCGGAAGGTCCGGACGACCAGATCCTGTTCGACGCCAACACCACCGAGCTTGGCAAGCCAGTCGGCAAGGATTCGTCCGTCAAGACGTGGCAGGGCGACCAGTGGAAGATCGGCGGCGGCGGCACCTGGGGCTGGTATTCCTATGATCCGCAGCTCAACTTGTTTTATTACGGATCGGGCAATCCGAGCACCTGGAACCCGGTGCAGCGGCCGGGAGACAACAAATGGTCGATGACCATTTTCGCCCGCAACCCTGATACCGGGGTCGCCAAATGGGTCTATCAGATGACGCCGCACGACCAGTGGGACTACGACGGCGTCAACGAAATGATCCTGGCCGACATCAACGTAAAAGGCCAGCCGACCAAGGCGTTGGTGCACTTCGACCGCAACGGCTTCGCCTATACCCTCAACCGCGAGAATGGGGCGCTGCTCGTCGCGGAGAAGTACGATCCTAAGGTCAATTGGGCGACCAAGGTCGACATGCAAACCGGGCGGCCCGAGGTCGTGGCCCAGTTTGCTCCGGGCTCCGCTGGCGAGGACAAAAACTACAAGGCGATCTGTCCTGCGGCCCTCGGTTCGAAGGACCAGCAGCCGGCCGCCTTCTCGCCGAAGACCGGGCTATTCTACGTGCCGACAAACCACGTCTGCATGGATTACGAGCCCTTCAAAGTGTCGTACACCGCCGGCCAGCCCTATGTCGGAGCCACATTGTCAATGTTCCCGCCGCCGGGCGAAAACAACCTTGGCAACTTCATTGCCTGGGATGCGGGTGCGGGCAAGATCGTGTGGTCCAATCCCGAGCCGTTCTCGGTGTGGTCGGGAGCCTTGGCGACAGCGGGCGATGTCGTCTTCTACGGCACTCTCGAGGGCTATTTGAAGGCGGTCGACATGCAGACCGGCAAGGAACTCTACCGGTTCAAAACCCCATCGGGGATCATCGGCAACGTCAACACCTACTCGCATGGCGGCAAGCAATATATCGCCGTGCTGTCGGGCGTCGGCGGCTGGGCCGGGATCGGTATGGCCGCGGGTCTGACCAAGGACACCGACGGGCTCGGCGCGGTCGGGGCCTACAAGGCGCTGGCCAACTACACCCAACTCGGCGGCGTTCTGACGGTCTTCGGTCTCCCCGAATAACCGATCATTCGCCGAACAAAGGCCGGCATCCGAGTGTGGGTGCCGGCTTTCTTTTAGGAGTGCTCTGGTGAGCGTGCGGGTGTTGTTGGGCACTGTCATGTTGATCGTCCTCGCGAGCACGCCGGCATCGCGGGCGAAGGCTGATCAAGAGGCCGAAAAGCCGTATACGATCACCGACGGCAAGGTCGACAAGAAGACCTTCAACGGGTGGCGCCGCTACACCGAATCTTGTCTGCGCTGTCACGGTCCCGACGGAGCCGGCAGCTCCTACGCGCCCTCGCTGGTCGATTCGGTCAAGCATATGAGCCAGGATGAATTCAACGAGGTCGTCGTCAATGGCCGCACAAATGTGAACGCCGCAAGCGAGAACGTGATGCCACCCTTTGGCGAGGTCGAGGATGTCGTGAGCTACCTCGACGACATCTGGGCCTATCTGAAGGCCCGGGCCGATGGTGTGCTCGGCCGTGGCCGTCCGCCGCGAATCGGGGACTGAATGCGCCTCGCCCCGCTATTTCGCGCAGCAAGCCTACTCGTTATTGCAGCCGGTCCTGCCGCAGCGCAGACCGGCGAGATCGTCGACCGCAGCGAATTGAAGGTCTGCGCCGACCCGAACAATTTGCCGTTCTCAGACGACAAGAAGGAGGGGTTCGAAAACAAAATTGCCGAGCTGATCGGAGCGGAACTCGGGCTAACGGTCGATTACGCGTGGTTCCCGCAGGTCACCGGCTTTGTCCGCAATACGCTGCGCGCCCATCTGTGCGATCTCGTAACCGGGACGGTCGCCGGCGACGAGGTCATGCAGACGACCAATCCTTATTATTTCACCACCTATTTGATGTTCTACCGGTCCGACAAGGGTCTGGCCCTCAATGGCCCGCAAGATCCGCGTCTGGCCGATCTACGTCTCGGCGTCGTCGCCGGCACGCCGCCGGCAGATCTACTGGTCCGTCACGACTTGATGTCGCATACCCGGCCCTATGCCTTGATGGTCGATACCCGCGTCGAATCTCCGACGCACCAAA
>JAFASL010000787.1 GCA_019244535.1 Alphaproteobacteria bacterium | reverse complement strand
ACGCCGTAAACCCCGGCTCCCAGGCCGCCGTATAGACCCCGCCGTCGACGCCGACAGCGAAAATATCGAGCTTGTCGGGTCCGCGAACGACGCCGCTCACCCTGCTGCCCGGCCGTACCCGCAGATCTCCGATCCTCCACCAGCCATGCCACGCAGTAAACCCCGGCTGCCATGCCGCTGTGTACACACCGCCATCCTGTCCCGAGACGAAGATGTCGAGCTTGTCGGCCGAACGCGAAACCGCCGAGACTGGAGCATCCGGTGCGAAGGCGGTAGCGCCAATCGGCCACCAGCCTTGCCAGGCAGTATCACCCGGTTGCCATGCAGCAGTATGGACGATCCCGTCATTGGTAGTGGCGAATATGTCGAGCTTATCAGCCGAACGCGAAATCCCATCGACTGCAGTGCCCGGTTTGGTCTGCAGAGTGCCGATGCGCCACCAGCCGTGCCACGCAGCGAACCCCGGCTGCCAGGCAGCGGTATAGACGCCCCCGTCCATGCCCACGAGGAAAACATCCAATTTATCTGCGGATCGGGAGATTGCCGACAAAGGTGCGCCGAGCACACTCCTGCCGCTCGGAAGCGGCCACCAGCCGCCCCAAGTGGTGTCTCCCGGCTGCCACGCGGCCGTGTAGATAACCCCATCGAGCCCGACGACGAACACGTCGAGCTTGTCAGTTGAGCGAGAGACGGCAGAAACCGGCGCGCCCGGCAGGGTTTTGCCGTTTGCAACGGACCACCAGCCACGCCAAGTCTGATCACCTGGCTGCCAAGCGGCAGTTCGAATACCTTCGGTCTGACTGACGGCGAATATGTCGAGGTGATCGGCCGAGCGCGAAAAACAACTCACCGCACCTCCTCCCGAAGTGAGGTAATGCACCGCTACATTGGCAGACAATGCGGCCTGCTGGCTTGCGGTTTTCTCGACATCCCCCGTCACTTGGCCGGTGGCCCCGAACACCTGCTTGCAGGCGCATTTGCCGAAGGCATCCGACTGGGATGACGGCACTTGCCCGGAGCTGACGATGTCGGTGATCTCGGTTCCTTTTTGGGCATAGACGGCGCAATCGTCGGGTGTGTTTATGATGCCGGCGGCCCTAGCGGCGGCGACGGCGGCGACCGTCTCCCACCAAATAGGGTTTGCTTTGCACACCAAACAATCCGTGTCGCTCAGCGTATTGACGAGCCACCCGCCGGCGTCGCGCAACCCCTGTCCCACGTCACCGCCGCCGAGCCCGGCCGCACCGCCGATGATCGCACCGCCGGGTCCGAGAATGGCGCCGCCGGTAACCGTGCCAACTGCTACCTCTCCGAGCGTACCCCAAATCGACATGGCTACCTCCATGGAGGAGCGAACAGGAGCTGGTGCGGCCGCTTTTCGTTATTGGAAATTCGCGCGGCCGCACTCTTCACCGGACGTCCCGTGGCACAGCCGCGTGTTGATAACGCAAGGATGCTCGCGTACAGACGCGAAAGCTTTAAGATGCGCTTGATTTATCCTTTAGATGAGCTTTTCTTTTCCTTAATGAGCGCGCGCTCGGGCCGGGGGCACGGGTGGTTTTGAGGTTTGGCGATCACGTGCTCGATATCGAACGACGCGAGTTGCGCCGCGGCGCCGAATTGGTCGCGCTGGAGCCCCAGGTATTCGATCTTCTCGTCTATCTGGTGCGCAATCGAGGCCGGGTTGTCAGCAAGGATGATTTGATCGAAGGCGTTTGGGGCGGGAGGATTGTCTCAGACTCCGCATTGACTACGCGCCTCAATGCCGCACGCAAGGCCGTCAATGACAGCGGCGCGGCACAGCGGGTCATTCGCACGCTTGCACGTAAAGGTGTGCGTTTCGTCGCCGAAGTGACCGAGGATGAGAGCCTCAAAGCAGCGGCGGCTGCGCCCGACCGGTCGCTTGTCCTCCCCGACAAGCCTTCGATCGCGGTGCTGCCGTTTATCAATCTGAACGGCGACCCCGAACAGGAATATTTCGCCGATGGTATGGTCGAAGAAATCATCACCGCGCTCAGCCGCATCCGCTGGCTCTTCGTCATAGCCCGAAATTCGAGTTTTACCTACAAGGGCCAGGTTACCGACATAAAGCAGGTTGGGCGTGACCTCGGGGTCCGCTATGTCCTCGAAGGCGCGGTTCGCAAAGCTGGCGACCGTGTCCGCATCACCGCGCAGCTGATCGATGCAAGCAATGGAGCGCACCTTTGGGCAGAGCGGTTCGACGGCTCGCTGGAAGACGTGTTCGAACTGCAGGACAACGTGGCTGCGAGTGTGGCGGGGGTGATCGAGCCGACACTGCAAGCAGCCGAAGCCGCTCGGTCGGCTGCCCGGCCGACGACCGATCTCGGCGCCTATGATTGCTACCTCCGAGCGCTCGCGGTCTTCTATCCGATGACGAAGGAGGCGGTTTTCGAGGCTTTGGGACTGCTCGAGCAGGCGATCG
>JAFASL010000760.1 GCA_019244535.1 Alphaproteobacteria bacterium | reverse complement strand
TGTTCCAGACGATTATCGAACGGCTGGTTCAGATAATCCCCGCGGCCACCCGCGGCGCCCTTTTACTCGAGGATGAGACGAGCGGGGAGTTGCTGCTCAAGGCGCATGTTCCTGCCGGCCAGCCTTCGGTCAGCATGACCCTGGCGTCTACGACAATGTCGCGGCGGCAGGGGTTTATCTGGCGTGAGGGCGTGGACCCCAGCCAAAGCCAATTCCTCAATCGGATCAAGGCCGGCATGTATGTGCCGCTCATCTGGAAAGGTCGCGTATTGGGAGTAGCGTGCGTCGACAACAGCGACGGCGGGACGATCTTCACCGCCGATGATCTGCGCTTGATGCTCGCCGTCGCGCATTATGCTGCGATGGCGGCCATGCAGAACCAGTTGCAGAGCGAGCTTCGCCATAATGCCGCGCTGCTCGCTCGGTTATTGACCAATTTTTCCCCGAAGATCCGGGACGCTCTGTTGTCGCGGGCGGCTCGCGGGCGACTGCGTCTCGGCGGCGAACGATCCGAGGTTGTCATCCTCGCCTCGGATATCCGCGGCTTTACACTGCTCACTTCGGGTATGGATACCGACGATGTGATGGACCTGCTCAATGATTATATGTCGGCGCTCGTCGATGCGATCTTCAAACACGACGGGACCGTCGACAAGATCACGGGCGATGCCATCCTCGCGGTCTTCGGCAGTCCCGAGCCAGACCCTCTGCGGCACGAAAAGGCGGTACGGGCCGCGCTGGCGATGCAGTCGGCGATGACCGAAGTCAGCGACAACCGTCGGCGGCGCGGACTGCCGACATGCACAATCGGGATCGGGGTCCATTGCGGTGAGGTACTGCACGGGTTTATCGGCTCCAACGACCGGATGGAGCTGACCGTGATCGGTGAGGCGGCGAACTGGACGGCACGCTACTGCGCCGGCGCCGCAGGCGGCGAGATCCTGATCAGCCCGGTATTACACCAGCATTTGTGGCGGCACATCGACGCTGAGGCGACCACGATAGAGACGAAGCACGAGGGTAACCTCAGTGCCTATCGGCTCAAGGGCCTCAAAAGCCCTGCGCCGGGCTGAACACCGGCCGTCTCATCCCGCGTACTCGACAACGACGACACTGACATTGTCCCGTGCGCCTTGATCGAGCGCGCGCTCGATCAGCCGATCGGCTGCGTCGCCGACCGGTGCGCCGGCCAATATTGGGGCAATTTCCTCGGGCCCAAGGGCACTGCTGAGCCCGTCTGAACAAAGCAGCAGAACATCGCCGGGTTCCAGGCGGTCGCGCCGTTCTTCGAGGATCAGCTGGTCGAACGCCCCGACCAGATTTGTCACGATGTTCGCCAGGGGATGACTTGCCGCCGCTTCCGGTGCGATCTCGCCGCGGTCCACCAGATCCTGGACATGGCTCTGGTCACGGCTCAGCTGGAGCAGCCGGCCGGCGCGCATTCGATACAATCGGCTGTCCCCGGCCCACAGGCAGCAGCTTTCGCCGTCGAAGATCAGCAGCACCGCCACCGTGCTGCCGATCAGTGCGTTTGAACCAATTGCGGCAGCCTTCGCCCGCAGCTCGGAGTTGACTTGTGCAAGGCACCGCTTCACTTCGCCAATCCGCGGCAGGCCGGACGGCGCCGCACCCAACTCGCGCAACGCCGCGATAATGCGGCCGCTTGCATAATCGCCTCGCTCGTGCCCTCCCGCGCCGTCGGCCACCGCCCATAAGGCGATCTCCGCACGCTCCAGCACTGCGTCCTCATTTCGCCGACGCACTGTGCCGACATGGGTCCGTGCAGCGGAACGACAGACCATTTCAATCCCTCATTTGTGGGATTCTTGTTCAATCTTCAGTCGGCAGTTGTAGTAATCGAGGACGCGGGATTGTCGCTGCACTTCGGTCAGCGCGGAGCCGCCAATATTGCCGGCGATTTGACGCGCCTCATTCAGGCGGTCTTTGAGCATCGACACTGCACGGGCCGTAGATCCGTCAAAGCCTTCCTGCAGATACTTTTCGGGCGTGTACTGCGTGCCGCCGATCTTGAAGTCCTCGGGATGCAAAGGACAGGCAGCAAAGCGGTCGGGGGCCCGTGCATCCGGCTGTGCCCGGGCGGCGGCAGCCGCCGTAGGCGGGGTGGGTGTCGGGGCTGCCGCGGGTGCCTCGGGCCGCTTTTCTCCCTCGAAGATGACGCGCGATGCCTCGCCGCGCAGTCGCGCCAAGACCGTCGCGGGAATCTTTCCGCCAGCGACCAATTCCGTTTGCGGCAGACCGGTATCCTCCTGGAATTTAGCCCAGGCTCTGGTCGTATTGGGGCCGATCACGCCATCGATCGGACCTGGTTCCATGCCGATGCGGAGAAGCATGAATTGAATTTCCCGGACCAGCGATGATGTGACATCTTCGGCTTTGTTCGTCGCCTCGGCAGCATAGCCTCCCGCCGGCCAAAGCTGTATTGGCAATAGCGCGACAGCCAGGGACAAGATCAGACGCCGCAGGATGTCGCACCGGCTCATTGCTCGGCTCCGTGCGCATTGAGGAACGCGCGTCGTTGCCGTTCGTCGGGAATATGAGTGGCCAATACCAGACACAACTTGGCCAAAGATTCGAATTTTGTGAGCTCTCGCTTGACGAGTATCCGCGCAATAGGGCCGATGTAACGGGTAAGATCGGACTCGATTGCGACGATGCTTGCCGGGTTCGGAGAATTGACTGAACGATCGCTTCTTTGCTCGGCTGGTTTCACTGATGCCGGTCGGGGAGGGGGTGTCGCCTGACCGAACCCGGCAGCCGCCCGCTGCCGGCCTTTTGCCAAAAACTCGGCGCGGTCTTTCGTATTGGCGACTTGCCTCCCGAGCAGCTCGTAGAGCGCCGGCAGATCGCTCGCTTGTCGGGCGGCCCGCTTTACGACGATCGACGCCATCGGGCCTATAAAGGTCGCCAGATCGCGTTCGATCTCGCGCAACACTTCGGCTGTGAAAGTTGCAACGGGCGAGGCTGTTCGCAGCTCGACTTCGGATGTCGCCGACGCGCGATCCGGCGGCTCCGCCGCCATTTGCGGCAAGGCCTCGGCGAGCGCTTTCGAGAACGCCGCAGCATCAGCATAGCGCTGCGCTGGGTCAAAGGAGACGGATTTGATGATGACGTGCTTCAATGCCTCGGGCACGCTCGGGTTGAGTGCCCGTATGTCCTCGGGTCCCCGCTTTTCCATCAAGGACATGATCTCGGTAATGCTCTTGCCGCGAAACGGCTTCACCCCGGTCAGCGTTTCAAAGAGAATGACCCCGGCGGCGAACAGGTCGGTGCGGTGGTCGATCGGGCTCCCCGACAGCTGCTCGGGAGCCATGTAGGCGGGCGTACCCAATAAATCGCCGACGATCGTAAACTCCGAAGCCTCGATGCGGGCAATGCCAAAATCCGCGACCTTAACCCGGTCGTCCTGCAATACCATAACGTTCGACGGCTTGATGTCGCGGTGAACGATGCCGTTCTCATGCGCGAACCCCAGAGCGCCCAGCACCTGGGTGATGATACCGACGCTGCGGCGGGGCTCTAGCGATCCCGATAATTTGATGACCTGATCGAGGCTGCGCCCCTCCACCAGCTCCATGACCAGAAACGGCATCCCGGCGTCGTCGCCAAAATCCCAGATAGCGACGATGTTCGGATGAAACCGTCTGCCGGCAGCTCTCGCCTCGCGCCGGAAGCGCTCCAGCAGCTGCGCGCCGCCACTGCCCGCGACCAGCTCTGGGCGCACGACTTTGATCGCAACCATTCGATCGATGGCCGGGTCGTGGGCGCGATAGACCTCGCCCATCGCTCCCGTGCCGAGCAATTCTTCGACCCGATAGCGGCCGATCGATCGGAGGGTATTCATTTCTCAGGAGAAAAGGACCGCACCCGGCAAGGATTCAAGCGGCGCTTCCAAAGGAAGACCAACTCAGCTCTGTTCCTCCAACATGCTCATCGCATTCTGCAGGCTGCGCTTCATCCGGTTGAACGATGCCGACAATGATCCGATCTCGTCCCTGCTGTTGTGGACATATTCCGGGGTGTCGAGCTGCCCCATGCTGACCCTATCGGCCATCTCGGAAATTTCGGCTACGGGTCGCGTCACCAGCACGCGCAACAAGACGTCGACTAT
>JAFASL010000746.1 GCA_019244535.1 Alphaproteobacteria bacterium | reverse complement strand
CCGAATGGGGTCAATCGCGTCGGTTCGTGCCCATTGTCGACGAGTCCGCTAAAGCCGCTCCGGGCGGGAGATCAGGATGGTGATCAGCCCATTAATATCGGCGAGCGCGCGTTCTTGGTTCGAGCAATTCCATGCTCGGCTGCCGAGGAACAACGCCACAAGATTATCAAGAATAAAGTGGCTTTGGGCGGCGAAGAGAGCGTGAGTGGGAGTACCGGGGCACCGGGCGCCGGACCACCAGGAGAACCCACCCATGCGCACCTACATCATTGGCAATGACGGCATCGCGCTGTGCCGCAAAGTGCCGGCCAAAGTCAGTGACGGCGAGATTATTGTCGCGTCGAAAGAGGAACTGCTGGCCGCCCCGCTCAACGGCAAGCGGCTTCTGGCATTGTGGAACGCGCTGCCCGATGTCGATAAGAAACGAAGGGTTGGCGACCGCGAGGTGCTGATCGATCAGCTGTGGTCGAAGCGCAATGCGCGTCTTGCCCGGTTGATCGCGTAGGCAATGCCGCCGTTGAGATAAACCTCCAGCGCGGTAAACAGGGCATCGTAGAATTTCTTCGACCGGCCCCGCTGTTGGGGAACCACTGGTTTGCACGACTCTTCGCTGGAGGGGAGTGGATTCGAACCTCCAGTTCCGCGCCAAATAGGCAGCGGCTTCAAGGCTTCGCTTGCGCTGCTCGAAGGCGGCGACCGATTTGTTGCAATTTCGGCCGGTTGTAGTCGTTGTCATTTTCCGTCGCACCACGGCATGCTCGACTGCCATAAGAGCGCAGGCATTGCGATGCCCCTTGCGAGGATCAATGATCGAAAGCAGCCAATCTATTCGCTCTCGCCGCGGGCGACGCCGTAGTGAATTTTGAGCACTTCGATCTGCTCGACCCCGGACGGCGTACGAACGTCAACGATGTCGCCCTCTTGCGCCTTCATCAACGCCCTGGCGACCGGCGATACCCAGCTTACCTGACCGCGACTGAGATCGGACTCATCGATACCGACGATTGTAATGGTCTTTGCGTTCCCGCGACCGTCGGCGTAGGTGACAGTCGCACCGAAAAAGACCTGGTCCAGCTTCTTCTGCTGTTTCGGGTCGACCACCTCGGCACTCTCCAGCCGCGTCGACAAGAAGCGGATGCGCCGATCGATTTCGCGTAGGCGAAGTTTGCCGTAGATGTAGTCGCCATTCTCCGACCGCTCGCCGTTCTCAGCGGCCCAGGCCACTGTTTCCACCACTTTTGGACGCTCCACTCGCAACAGCTGACGCAGCTCATCCTGCATATGGCGATAGCCCTGCGGGGTCATGTAGTTCTTGATCCCGGCCGGGATGGCCGGCGGTTCGTATTGCAGATCGGCCTCACTATCCGGTTCCTTAACGAACGCCTTGCTCATCAGATCCCTCGCCTCGTGAAATGCAGGTCCCATTTTAGTGCTTCTAACCCTCGGTCCCCGAGATAAGGACGATGGGTTCTCCTAGGGGTGCGCGTTAGAAAGGCTGCTCAGACAGTTTCACTGGCATCTGGATAATAGCTCAGAACCGATGAAGCCGATTGACCTACGCGTCGCCGAGGAGTTGGGCGTCCGCGTGCAGCAGGTCACTGCTGCCATCTCGTTGCTCGATAACGGGGCGACTGTGCCCTTCGTTGCCCGCTACCGGAAGGAGGCGACCGGAGCGCTCGATGACGCCCAGCTGCGCACGCTCGAGGAGCGGCTGCGATACCTGCGCGAACTGGACGAGTGTCGAGCCGCCATCCTCGACAGCATCAGTCAGCAAGGAAAACTCGACACCGCGCTCAAGCAGGCGATTGACGCGGCCGACACCAAGACGCGGCTCGAGGATTTCTATTTGCCCTATCGACCGAAACGGCGGACGAAAGCTCAAACCGCGCGCGAAGCGGGCCTCGAACCGCTGGCAGACGCGCTTCTCGCGAGGCACGACCAGAGCCCGGACCGGGTGGCTCACCAATAGATCGAACCGAATAAGGGATTGAGTGATGCGACCGCCGCACTCGAAGGCGCCCGTGCGATCCTCGTTGAGCGTTTCGCCGAAGATGCCACGCTGATCGGAACCCTGCGCGAGGAGGTGTGGTCGCGCGGCCGTCTTTGTTCGCGAGTTCGTGCACGCAGGGCGAAGCCTGGCGCTAAGTTCGCCGACTATTTCGGGTTCAGCGAGCCGCTGGCTCGATTGCCCAGCGCCACCCGCTCCGCGTCGACGAACTTCAGCGTCGACAGATATCGAAACGCGGCATAGGCATCGAAGGCCTGATCCACAAATGTGCCGCTGTAGCAACCGCCATCCATGCTGCGTGGCCCAAGAGTATCGATCACCAAGGCCACGTACCTCACCCTCCGAGCCGATCGGCGATCGCCGCCGAGTGACTGGAGATACCCCCGCAGCCATGCAGCACGACGACGGCCGGATAGGGGCGCGGCATTTCCGGGTGTCGTGCCGATGAGCGCGGACAGACCGGCACCCGGCCGCGCCAGATAGCCGGTCAGATGTATCAGTTCCCGACCAGGGAGGTTTGGAAACTCCACCAGAGTACCCGCCAGCGTCGGCTCGTAGCCGATAAAGATGGCGATGATGCCGAGGAGCTGTAGCCGCATCTTGGCTCTCTTTGATCAGCCTGTTCTTGGCACAGTTTAGGCATCGAAGGAGCGGCTAGGGACTCCCGACCGCCGACCTCGGCCGCTGGAGCGAACCACCGCGTTGGGGCATCCACCAGTATCGCGATGGTCCAACGCAAAGCTCCGGAGTGGGGAATGAAGAGCCGTTCAAGATGCGAAGGCGGAACAGCGAAGAAGGATCGAGGGCACCCGGCCGACTCCAGGATTCTTGATTTGCCCACCGGTTATAGTCGCCAATGACGTATTGAGCGCAGAGAGAGCAGCAAAGGTAAGCATCCGCAATGAGAGTGGCTTTGATCCTTGGCGTTCTGCTGATCCTGGCCGTGAACGGTGCGGCAGTGGCGCCCGCAACCGAGCCTTTTCGGCCATACCTGACGGATGCCACCTTGGCGCTGTCGGTCCTCGTCCTGATAGGCCTGCTGCTGCCAGCGCGGCAGAAACCGCCCCCGCCGAAGCCGCAGGCCGAACCCGCTAGGGCCCCACCGGTGCCCGCCGCCAGCGCCGATGCCGAAATCGTCAGCTTCCTCGCGATGCTCCAGGAAAAGGGCCGTCTGGTCGATTTCTTGATGGACAACATCAACCCCTATGATGACGCCCAGGTCGGCGCCGCCGCCCGCGTAGTGCATGCCGGATGCAAAAGCGTCCTGCAGGACCATTCAGCATCCACCCGCTGCGCACCGAGGATGAGGGATCGACCGTGCAGGTCCCCGCCGGATACGCGGCGGACGAGTACCGGCTGGTCGGCAAGATCGCGGGCCAGGCACCGTTCTCGGGCGTGCTTGTCCACCGTGGCTGGAAGACTGATATGGTGAAGCTGCCGCAGTTGCTGCCCAGCGCGCCTGGCCAGTTGCCCGCCATCGCTCCGGCTGAGGTGGAACTGA
>JAFASL010000436.1 GCA_019244535.1 Alphaproteobacteria bacterium | reverse complement strand
ACTCATCGAGCATTTGCAGCCGGTTGGACCAGCCGATGTGTTGCGGGTGCAAAGTCAGGTGAAAATAACGGCCGCGCTTGTATTGCGCCGCAAATTCGCCGCGCCAGTTGCGTAGCAGCGCGTCCGGGTGTTCGAGACCGGTTCCCTTGCGCGGGAACATCAGAAAGAACTGGTCGTCGAAGTGGTAGTAATAGGGCAGCGTCAGCAGGGCGCGGCGGCTTGCGAAGTCCCTGTGCGTCGTTCACCAAACTTCTCGGGAAATCGCATGACTTACTTGCATGACTCGCTCACCGTCATAGACGGCCTCGTCATCTCGAAATGGAGCCGCGATGTGACGCGCGGAATTTGGGTCAGCGAGCCGCGCGGGTGCGGCGACGAACCGCCCCGAGGGCGACCAATCCCACGCCAACCACCGTGATCGTTGCCGGCTCGGGCGCGGCGACCGCGCCAACGGTCGGCGAACTCGTCAAGGTCCCGATCGGAGTGGACGTAGTGAGCGCGTCCATGCCGCTGAGCCCGAACGCGGCATTAAGCGCGGTCACCGCGTTGGACGTAAGCGTCAGCGGGATACTGGAGAGGCCGCTGGAGCCAAGCGTGAATAGCCCGATGTTGCCTTGCGAGGCTCCATTGATCGAGATATCGGCCTCCACCAACTCGTTTCCCCGTGTCGACCAGGTAGTTTTGGGTATCCACGGTCGTGGTGGGATTGGTGCCGGTTATCCGAAGGCCACTGCCGTTATGCTCGATCAAGTCGCCTGTTGAACTCGTTGAGCCGCCGGTGATCGGGAATGTGACAACAGGATTTGCGCCCGACGAGAGCGTGGCGGCTCCGAGTGCCGAGAGGCTCGCACCGAGCGCCGACAAGGTCGACGCGATGGTGACAGTCACCTCGGTTGTCCCTCCGGTGATCGGCGCAGCCTGCGCCGTCGCGGCCATCCCGATCGCGAGGCCGAAAGCGCCGAAAAGTTGAGTCATGCTTTTCATGGCCGACCTCCTGACGACCCACTGAGTATTGCGGCTGGCGCATACATTTGCACCGATATTCCCGGATTCCCGATGATTGGTCAGGATCGCTTTTGTGAGCTTCTTTGGCAAACAGGAAAAGCCAGCCCGCAAATCGTGCAGTCGCCCCGCCAGCAGCGCCAGCGAATTACCGTCGCCGAGCTCGGCAGCCGCGCTCAAGCTCCTGTAGAGCGCACCTCGGATGATCCGGTAATGGTCGAGCAGCCCCAAAGACTCGTCCGCGACGATCTCCTCGAGCTGATCTTTGCTCGCTGCGGGTGATCCGCAGACGTAGGAGGCAGCCAAGCGCCGGCAGCATTCGGGACGAGCTTAATTTAGCGCACTTCCCCCTCCCTCGTCGCAGCCGTCTCCCTGACGCCACTTCCGCGTGCTTCAGAGCGCCTCCAGCGACGCCGCTGCTTGGCGTCCGATTTGATCTGCCGCTGCGGAACCAATGGTTTGCAGACTCTCTGATGGAGGAAGGCGGATTCGAACTCGCGGTCCCCGGCGGCGTGTGAACGTCCTCGTCGCGCGCGTTCCTTGACGGATTTGGTTTCGGTCGAGCGGGATTGCACCGATTATAGTCATACGGCACTCTTGAGTGATGCGAGGATCCGAACGACAAAACCAGGCTTCGTCGTCGGTGCCAGGGCCGTCAGCTCGAGCTTCGTCACCGTCATCGATCGGTGCACCGTCTCCCGCTCGGGTCACCCTCCCCAGTGACCTCTCTGGATCACTGAAGTACCTCGACGACGTCCAACTCGAGCGGCTGCTCGCGGCCGTTACCGTCGAGATCAATCGCCGCAATCAAGGCGGTCCCAAGAACGAAACCGCACCGGCTGCGCCGACCGGGGCATCCTCGCGAGGCCAATCTGCGACTATCGGCAATAACAAGATCAGAGGGATTGACAAGATTCCGGAGGGAACAGCAAATCTCATTCGCGCGTCGTTCAGCGCAGGCGTCAAGCCTGCTGCGATCGCCCGCACTTTTCGAATATCCCAGTCCGTGGTACATCGCGTTCTGAGCGCGACAGAGAAGTCAAAGTGATAGGCTGATCGCCGGCGCAGCACATCCACTATTCGATCGGAAAGGAGCTCTGGCCTTACTTAAAGACTGGACCTGATTGAAGCGAAGGACCTTGATCTGGCGAAGGTCAGTACTTTTCGAAATCGATCACCTTCGAGCTTTCGACCTCGAGCGCCGTCAATTCCTCGGGCGTAAACGTGACGAATTGGTCGCGGTAATATTCGTAGCCTTTGCGGACTTCCGCCTCGTCGATCTCCTCACCGGTTCGCGGATCATGCGGCCCTATTATGGTATCGGTGACCTCAAGGCTCTGATCTACATCCGGACCGTCATCCTGTCGGCGAGCCTCCGCCTTTGAATACTCGGTAAGCTTGTCGTGTCAGCCAAACTCCCGGTGTCGATAGCTCGACAGCCTCATCGCGTCGCACTTACGCCGGCGGGTAGGCGCCGCTTGCCACACCCGGCGCAAGCGAACGGGTTTCGTGCGGGTCGTCGCCGCCGAAAGATAATTGGGCAGGCCACCAAAGATAGGCGAAGAAAACCTCGCCAACTCGCTCGAGGCATTAGCGCGTGCCCCGTGGAAAGGGAGAAAGGGTTAACTGGAGTGGCTACTCTCGCCCGTGGCGGTCTTCGCCGGAATGCTGATGGTCGTGCAATCGGCCTGCAATGGCATGCTGGAAACAGTTACCGACCGCCCTGTCGAGGTCGGCGTCATCAGCCTTGGAATTGGGATAAGCACACTTATCGCGGTCGGCATTTTGTTCGGCCAACTCGGGTTTCCGACTAGCGGAAAGCTGATGGAGGCACCCTTGGTGGGCCTGGCTCGGCCGGGTTTGCGGCGCGATTGCTCTGCTTTCTCAGCCAATCGCCGTACCACGGCTCGGAGCGGGGACATATGTCGGCCTCTTTGTTACCTCCTTGACTGTGCTTTCGGTCATCTTCGACCACTTCGGCCGGCTTGGGTTTTCGCAGCATCCCGCTGGAATTGGCCGGTTGCTCGGCTATACATTGATGGTAACCGGCATCGGGCTTGTCTCTCTTTTCTAACCCAAGCCAATCACGCGCGGAACGCGGCACATTCGATGCCTGTTTGAGAATTGGGGTT
>JAFASL010000415.1 GCA_019244535.1 Alphaproteobacteria bacterium | reverse complement strand
ACCGGCCCCATTCCGGACAGGAAGATGTAGTCGCCGACCCGGATGCCCGGCGAATGCGGCAGATTGGCGTTGCGCGAGACGTTGAGCTTGGGGTTTACCGGCTCGATCACGCTGCGCTCAACGCCTTCGGTCATCGGATCACCTCGTTGCTCAAGCCAGCGCGACGCATTCGATCTCGACCTTGTAGCCGCCGATCAGCCCCGCTCCGCACACTGTCCGGGCGGGCGGATCGACCGGGAAGAACTCGCGATAGACCGAGTTCATGTTCTCGTATTCCAGCATCGAATATATCAGCACGCCCATCTTGACCACCTTGGCGAGCGAGGAACCGGCGGCCTCCAGCAACTCCGCCATGTTGGTCAGGATCTGCCGCGTCTCGGCCGCCACTGTGCCATGCGCCGGCTCCCCGGTCGCCGGATCAACTGCCGCCATGCCCGAAAGAAAGACGAAGTCGCCTGCCCGAATGGCCGGCGAAAGAGGCAGGTCGGAATGTCGCGATCCACCCGCATCCGAGCTGCGATGTTCGATCACTTGGCGGACATGCGTCATCACTGCAGCCTGGCGCGCTCCCGCCGCGGCGATCACGTCGAGCATGACCTTGAAGCCGGCCTCGATTTGCACGCTCATTACGGTGCGGGCCGGTGGCGCATTCGGGACATACTGCCGGTAAGCACGGTTGAGCACGTCGTACTCGATGCGATCGTAGATCATCGCGTGCACCTGTACGATGCGGTCGAGTGACGAGCCCGCAGACTCCAGAAGCAATTTCAGATTTTCGAAGATGCGCCGCGCTTCGCTGGTCACTGTCCCGTGCTCGCGCTCGCCAGTTTCCGGATTGATCGCGACCATGCCCGAGCAGAAGATCAGCCCGCCGGCCCGGATCGCGGGGCTCTGATGGTGTCCATATTCCCGGCGCAGATCGAGCCCCGGCACCGGGGCAGGAATGACATCGCGCATGCGGTCTCCGATCATCCGCTCGAAGCGGCCTGCGCCTCGGGCCGGCGGTCTCGCAGAACCGTAGCGGGACGGGACCTGCGAATGAAGCTGGTTTTTGTCGAGCCGCGATATGCTTTGCCGGTGCACAAGCAGGCTCGCGTGAGGACTCCCCCGTGAGCAGCTCTGGTGCCCATCGCTCGCTCGCTTCGCATCAGCATTTCGAGATCCAGGTGCATCTCGTGCGATCGTAGCGGCAAGGCCGCAATGGCGCCGAGCGAGATGGCAACCCTCGCCGTACTGGACGCCTCACCGAGGCCGAGGGACGTGATTTCGCTGCTGGCGATCTCCTTGAAGGCGATACGGCATCCCGTTGCCGAACGGCTCTCACCGGCCCAGTCCGGCCAACCGGAAAGAGATCACCGGTTGCATCGGGACATTCGCCGCGATCGGCGTTCACGACCTGATCTTCGGTTTCTGCGGCCAGTCCGCCGCGCAAACCGTTGAGCCCGCAAAGCTTCGCCGCGGTGGTCATTCCGTTGGCGAGATGACTACCGTATGGGTCGCGGTCATGGTCGGTAGCGGCGCACAATCGCCGTCTGAGGAGCCAACCTGGTTCGTTTATCAGAATCGTCCATCTATTCGACAGGATGAAAGCAGCCCCTTTATTCAGCCGACGTGATCAACAGAGGAAGCCTCACATGAACATCCGCCACACGCCAGATATCATTGCCGCCCCGTTTGGCCCCGATAGTCGCGCAGTTGAGGTACCCCAAGGTTCACGGCTCCCCTACATCTTCGGCGACGTAGGTGTTTTGCCAGACGGCTCCGCACCGGAGGGATCGAAGCTCAGGCAGAAGCCTGCTGGAAAAACATCACCGCCATTCTTGCAGACGCCGCAATGGGAATCGGAGATTTGGTGAAAATTACGACTTACCTGGTGCGCCTGAAGACGTCGCGGCCGCCGGTGCAGCGCGGGCAAAGCACTTTGGCGATGCACGTCCAGGTTCGGCGACAATCATCGTCAAAGCCCTGGTCAGGTCTGAGTGGCTAATCGAAATCGAGGCGATCGCGGCAACTCAAGCCTGATCCGGCACTAGAGTCGAAGCGATCTAGATACTTACCCTCTTTCGCGGCACCGACGCCGCTTACGGCGTGCTCGCCCTCCCACGCAACGAGCCTTGCCAGAAGTTAATGATCAGGGCCTGACGAACTTTAGCACGAATTCATCCTTGGGCTGCGGCGGGTCCGGCGTGTTCTTATCCCTAGGATCGTTGGGATTGCGCAGAAACGTTCCTTCCTCCACTAGCCTGAAACCCGCCGCTTCGACTTCCTGGCGAAGAAAGGCTTCTTCGATCCGATGCAGGGTCCCGGATTCGGATATGCCAGTTCCCGGTCGGCCTGCATGATCGGCGATGACGTAGAGCCCTCCGGGTTTGAGCGCGCTGAAAACGGCTCGATTCATTGCTGCACGGTCCACACCCAGATGTCCAAGGTCGTGATAGTTGAACATCAAGGTCACCAGATCAATCTGCGCCGCCAACTCCGAAGGAACGGGATCCTCGAACGGCCGGGAGAGAGCGACGATCGGCGCGGCCGGAATGCCGGCCTCGCGGAGCCTGGCCTCGCGATCGGCCAGTGCAACCGGAGACGGCCGCGGGGCGGCCTGTGGCGCCGCCGGGGTCCCGGCCGTTGCGAGATTTGGGCGGCTGTCGCCCTCTCGCACGGAGGAGGATGCTGGCGCTTGGTTGGGATCGCTCGGCCGGCTTTGACCATAAACCTTGCCGGCGGGTCCGATTGAACGGGCCAGCAACTCTGTTGTGTAGCCGCCGGCGGCGCTGAGATCGAGCGCGACGATACCTGGACGGATGCCGATGAAGCCCAGCATCTGTTCGGGCTTGCGGCGCAGATCGTTCGTCCGGTCAGCCTCGGTGCGGTCGGGGCTTGCTAGGATCTCTATGATTTGCGCTGACGACAGTGGCGGCGCAGCTTGTTCGGCCTCCGTTGCGTGTATGCCGAGGAGGAGGACAGCGTTGGTGATAATAGCACCCAAAAGGTTTTTTCGCGTGCTTTTCATTGACTTATCCCTCGTCCTTCGCCGTGGCTAACGATACCAGAAGCGATTGTGAATTACCGGTTTCAGGGGTTGCCGCTC
>JAFASL010000398.1 GCA_019244535.1 Alphaproteobacteria bacterium | reverse complement strand
GCTGGATTGGCCGGACGGTTTTGCGGACGGCGGGGCCGGCCGGGGAGCCGCCTCCGGTGTGGTTGCGCGGGCCCGGCCCACTCCGGTCACCCGCTCGATCAGGCTCGGCACCCGTCCCTTTGGCTTCGGCGCGGCCTCCTTGGATGCGGCGGGAACCGCGGGCTGGGTCAGCGGAACGGGTCGGGCGACCCCGGCGTCGGCCGGTTTGGGCGCAATGAAAGCGCCGTTGCGTATCGCCGCGCTCTCGGCCGCCTCGGCCGCCTCAGGTACGGGCTCGTTCTCGGTCCCCAACCGCGGCCTTGTTGACAGCGCCGCGTTCTGGGTGAGCACGGGCTGGGTGTAGCCGCCGGTGGTTGCCTCTCGCAGTGGCGCCACCGAATCGCGGCTGCTGACCAGGCTGATCGCCGGTCGCGGCTGAGAGATCGCTTCGGCGTCGATACCGGTAGCAACAACCGATATCCGCATCTTCCCTTCCAACCTCTCGTCGAAGGTCGAACCAAAGATGATGTTTGCCTCGGGATCGACCTCCTCGCGAATGCGATTGGCCGCTTCATCGACCTCGAACAAGGTCATGTCGAGCCCACCGGTGATATTGATCAGGACGCCTCTGGCGCCCTTCATCGACACGTCCTCGAGCAGAGGGTTCGAGATCGCCGCTTCGGCAGCGTCTGTCGCTCGCTTTTCGCCCTCCGCCTCCCCGGTGCCCATCATCGCCTTGCCCATTTCGCCCATTACAGTGCGGATATCGGCGAAATCGAGATTGATGAGCCCCGGCATCACCATCAGATCGGTGACCCCGCGTACACCGGAATGAAGCACATCATCGGCCATCTTGAACGCATCGGCGAAAGTCGTGCGCTCGTTGGCGATCCGGAACAGGTTTTGGTTCGGGATGATGATCAGGGTATCGACAAATTTCTGCAGCTCTTCGATGCCCGTTTCGGCGCTGCGCATACGGTGGCTGCCCTCGAAATGAAAGGGCTTCGTCACCACACCGACGGTCAGAATGCCGGATTCACGGGCAATCCGCGCTATGACCGGCGCCCCGCCGGTGCCCGTGCCACCCCCCATACCGGCGGTGATGAAAACCATATTCGAGCCGCTCATGGCCTCGAGAATCTCGTCGAGGGCTTCCTCGGCCGCGGCCCGGCCGACATCGGGGCGTGAGCCGGCGCCAAGTCCGCGGGTTACGCCAATGCCGAGTTGGATTTTACGCGGCGCGCTCGATTGCTGAAGCGCCTGCGCGTCGGTGTTGCACACCACAAATTCGCAGCCGACAAGGTTCGAACGGATCATGTTGTTGACGGCATTCCCCCCGGCGCCGCCAACCCCTACCACAGTAATGCGGGGCTTCATCTCGTGCTCGTCCCGCGGGATGCTCAGATTGATCATGCGGTCGTCCTCCACTGCAAGCTGACCCCTAACGATACCCGGACCGGTCCGGGCTCCCCCCTCGCTGGCTCACGTGTGGCCGGGCGAGCAACAAAACCAAATCTGCGTCAAAAATTATCTCTCAGCCAATGACCCAACCGGCCGATGACCCCTCGTCGTGATTCGTGTGGGCCGTGTCTTGCGCCGGCTACCTCGGCCCACTCGGATAGCGCGAAATGCAGCAGCCCTGCAGTCGTCGCAAAGGCCGGACCGCCGGTGGCTTCGGCGAGCCCCGCGACCCGCTGCGGCCGGCCCATTCGCACCTGTTTGTCGAGGATGAGCCCAGCGAACTCCCGCGCGCCGTGCAATTGGCAAGCCCCGCCGGTCAGCACGACCCGCCGGCCGGCGACTTTGTCGAAGCCGCTCGCCTCCAGCCGATTGCGCACCAACTCGAAGGTCTCCTCGATACGCGGCGCGATGATGCCGACGAGCAAGGATTTGGGGACATGATTGATATGTCCCTCCTCTTCCTCGCCGATTTGCGGAACGGCGATCATCTCGCGCTCGTCGGTGCTGGTCGAGATCGCGCTGCCAAACAACGTCTTCATGCGTTCGGCATGCGCGACCCCGGTCGATAGCCCTCGGGCGATGTCGTTGGTGACGTGTGTTCCGCCGACCGGCACGTAATCGGCAAAGATCAGGTTTCCGTCGAAAAAAACGCCGATCGTCGTCGTGCCGCCGCCCATGTCGATGACGGTGACGCCGAGGCCGATCTCATCCTCGACGAGACAGGAGAGCCCCGAGGCGTAAGGGCTGACAACGAGCGCCTCCACCTCGAGATGAGAGCGCCCGACAGCGGCGGTCTGGTTGCGCACGCTGGCGGCGCTTGCGGTCACCACATGCATGTTGACCCCGAGCCGTTCGCCGAGCATGCCGCGCGGATCGCGGATGCCGCGGCTGTCGTCGACCGAAAATCCGACCGGCACGGAATGAATGATCTGGCGGTCACCCGGCTCGCGCATCAGGTAACCATGCTCGAGCACCCGGCGCATTTCCGCATCCGTGATTTCGCGCCCGGTAATCCCGATCTCTGCCTTGATGATCCGTGACGCGGAGAACCCGCCGGACAGATTTGCCACCACTCGCTGTATCGTCTCGCCCGCCATCTCCTCGGCGGCGTGTACCGCATTCATAACCGAGATACTGGTCGCTTCAAGGTCGACGATGCCCCCGTTCCGCACACCTCGCGAAATCTGATGGCCGATGCCGAGGACGCGCGGATTGTCATTCTCGACACGCGCGATAAAGCAGCAGATCTTCGTGGTGCCGACGTCGAGCGCGGTGATAAGGCTGCCGCGAGGCCGGACCGCCGGTCTGCGCTGTTTCGCGTGGCGATCGGCGCCGTTTTTCTTCTCTTGCGTGGTGCGCTTGGCGCGGGCCGGCGCTTCATCCACCATGGTCATGTGTTTTTCGCCGAGAGGCGTCCCTTCTTGGACGGCGGCGGCGCGTCCTTTTGCGCTTCGGGGTTGACTCGCAAGACCAGCCGGTCGGGCAGTCGCACATCGACGGTTTGTACGTCGCGTTTCAAGATGGAACTCGACCGTTCGAGCCGGGCGAGCTGCGTCCAGGCGCTCGCCGGGGTATCGGCCGGAAGCAGCACATCGATTGCGTTGTCGATACGTAAGTTCCAGCGGCGGTCGCCAACGCGGATCGCGGCGCTGACCCGGGAAGCGAGGTCGGGCTCCTGGGCCAGCATGTCGAGCAATTCCGCCGCATGGTTGGCGGCCCCTTCGCCGACAACCAGCGGCAGTTTGGCGAAACGCTCCAGTCGGGTCACCGGGATGACGGTGCCTTCCTGATCGATCAGCTCGAGCTTGCCGCCGTGCTGCCAGATTGCGAGCGGTTTGCGCTCGACGAGCCGCACGTAGAGGGTGTCGGGAAGGCGCCGCTCGACCATCGCGGAACGAACCCATGGTAATGTCTCGAGTTGGCCCTTGGCCTGACTGGGGTTCGTCGCCAGGATGGGCGTGCCAGGGCGGGCGCCCAATGCGGCAAGGATCGTTTCGCGGTCGGTCGTTTCGCGTCCCTCGACCTTGATGTCGGTTACAACGAGGCCCAGCCGCGCGGAGCCGTCCAGCATCCGGTCGGCTGCATATTGCAGCGCCGATTCGCCAAGCGCGGATCGGCTGAGCTGATAGGCTGCGTAGAGCACGCCCACGAGCAAAACCGGAAGGACCGCCCACAGGCCCGTGCGGCGCACTAGAGCCGGCAAGCCGCGTCGCAGGCGCCGCGGCGGAGGTCCCTTCATCCGTCGCACGACGCGTTCTCCGCCATCCAGGCAACCAGCTCATCGAAGCCGATGCCGACATGACGGGCAATGTCAGGCACCAGGGAGGTGGGGGTCATCCCGGGCTGGGTGTTCACCTCCAACAGATACAGCCGGCCGCAGCCGGCCAGCGTATCGTCGTAGCGCAAGTCGGCGCGGCTCACCCCGCGGCACCCGAGCGCGCGGTGGGCCCGCAGGCCGATGTCGAGCGCCGCTTCATAGACGGCCGGCGGAACCGGCGCCGGCGTCAGGTGATCCGAGCCGCCCGCAGCGTATTTAGCGGTGTAATCATAAAAGCTGCCGCGCGGAACGATTTCACAGACGCCAAGCGCCCGGTCGCCCATCACTGCGACTGTGAGCTCGCGGCCGTGAACAAAGCGCTCGACGAGCAACTCGGCGCCATAGCGCCACTCCCGCACCTCCTCCCGCCAGGAATTGTCATTCATCCTGACGATCCGGACCCCAACGCTCGAGCCTTGATTTGTCGGCTTCACGACAAACGGCGCCGGCAGCGGGTCGCCCGCGGCCAGCATTTCGGGACTGGCGACTATCCCGTCGACAACCGGCAAGCCGGCGTCTCTGAACACCGCCTTGGCCGTCGGCTTGTGCATGGCCAAGCCCGAGGCGAGGACACCCGAATGAGTGTAGGGTATCCCCAACATCTCAAATATGCTCTGCACGGTGCCGTCTTCCCCGCCGATACCGTGTAATGCGTTGAAAATCAAGTCGGGGCGTGGGTCCAGCGCCCGCATCAGCGCCGGCAGATCGCGGTCGACATCGATGAGCCGAACCTTGTAGCCGCGGTCCACCAGCGCCTTCGCGCATTCTCGCCCGCTCGACAGTGAAACGTCGCGCTCGGGCGACCACCCGCCCATGAGGACCGCTACCGTCTTCGCCACCCCATTCCCCTCATTCACCGTTGTCGCAACCCCGCGAAAGCGCTAGCGCATTGACAGATCGCAGGGCCAGAATATCCCCCTCTTGGCCCTTTGGGGCGGAGAGGGGTGGGGTGAGGTGGGAGAAACTTAGAGCTTCGTCCTGCGACGCGACCACCTTACCCTCCCACGCCGCCGGCGCGAGCCCCTCCCTCTTCCCCCTGAACGGCGCGGAGGGGCTCTTAATTTGGCCGGCCAGACCAATTCGTTCGATTTCCCATTCCAGCATGATGCCGGAGTGCTCGTAGACCCGGTGCCTGACCTCTTCGCCGAGGTCTTCAAGATCGGCCGCTGTCGCGGTGCCCGTGTTGATCAGGAAGTTTGCATGCTGCTGCGAGACTATCGCACCGCCGCGGACGAGGCCGCGGCAGCCGGCAGCATCGACCAAGCGCCAAGCGCTGTCGCCGGGCGGATTCTTGAAAGTTGAGCCGCCGGTGCGGGCGCGCACGGGCTGCGTCGCTTCCCGCGCCGCGCGGATCTCGTTGAGCCTGGCGGCGATCCCCGCGCAGTCCCCTGGCGATCCGTGCAGCCGGGCTTCAACGATCACCCAGCTCGGGTCGAGCTCGCTGCGGCGGTAGGAGAGGCCCAGCGCGTTGCTGTCGATTGCGTGGGTTTTCCCGCTGCGATCCAGCGCGATCGCCGAAACCAACACGTGCTTCATTTCCCGGCCATAGGCGCCGGCATTCATCCGCAGGCTGCCGCCGACCGAGCCGGGGATGCCCGACAGAAACTCGAGCCCGCCCAACCCCGCATCGGCCGCTGCGAAGGCGACGATACGGTCGAGAGCCGCCCCGCCGGCGCGAACATCCTCCCCGTCAATGGCGACCGCGGCAAACCCCCGCCCGAGGCGAATCACGACACCTGGAATGCCGCCATCGCGGACGAGCAGGTTCGAACCTATCCCAATCACGCTCACCGGGACCGCCGGCGGGAGCGCGGCGAGAAAGCCGGCGAGATCGGCAATGTCGGCGGGCCGGAACAGCACCTCGGCGGGCCCCCCCACACCAAACCAAGTCTGCCTGCCGATCGGGGCGTTCGCGATCACTCGGCCGCGCGCCAGAGGAAGCTGCGCGATCAACGAGATCATAGGCTGCGGCTCGGCGGCGGCAACGCCGCGAGATCGGCCGGCAAGCTGTTGGCCCAATTGGTGATGGAACCCGCGCCCAGGCAAACCACCATGTCGCCCGGCCGGGCCAGCTCCCGGATCATCGAGGCGAGCTCGGCCGGGTCAGGCAGGGGACGGGAATTGCGGTGGCCATGCTCGATTAGCCCCGCGACCAGAGCTTCGCGACTGATCCCCTCGATCGGAGGCTCGCCGGCCGCGTAGATGTCGGCCACGAGAACTACATCCGCGTCGTTGAAGCAGGTGCAGAAGTCGTCAAACAGATGAGATACGCGTGTGTAACGGTGCGGCTGGACGACCGCGATCAGCTTACCGGCGACAATCGCGCGCGCCGCCTTCAGAACCGCCGCGATCTCGACCGGGTGATGGCCATAATCGTCGATAACGGTCACCCCCCGCCATTCGCCGGTACGAGTGAAGCGGCGCTTCACACCCTTGAAATTGCGGAGCGCGGCCCGCAAGGCCTCGTCGCCGAGCGCCATCGCTTCGGCGACCGCCGCCGCAGCGAGCGAGTTCTGCACGTTGTGGCGACCGAACATCGGCAGGAGGAGGTCCGGGATCGTGCGCCCGCGGTCCGCCAGCGCGTCAGAGACGACGATGTCGTAGCGCGCGCCCTCCTGACCGAGCCGGACATCGACAGCACGGATATCGGCCTGCGGGCTGAACCCGTAGGTCAGGACGCGGCGGTCGGACAGTTTGGGGATCATTTGCTGCACGACCGGGTGGTCGATGCAGAGCGCGGCAAAACCGTAAAACGGGATATTGCCGACAAAGTCCTCGAAAGCTTGGCGCAGCGCATCGAAGCTTTGATAGAAATCAAGATGTTCAGGGTCGATGTTGGTCACGACCGCGATCGTCGCCGGCAGCCGGGTGAAAGTGCCGTCGCTCTCGTCGGCTTCCACCACCATCCAGTCGCCCGCACCCAGCCGCGTATTGGTGCCGTAGGCGTTGATGATCCCGCCGTTGATTACGGTGGGATCGAGCTGCGCCGTCTCGAGCAGCGCGCCGATCATCGAGGTCGTTGTCGTCTTGCCGTGGGTTCCGGCGATCGCCAGCGACCATTTGAGCCGCATCAGCTCGCCCAGCATTTCGGCGCGGCGCACCACAGGGATGCGGCGCACCCGGGCGGCGATTACCTCGGCGTTGTCCGGCTTGACCGCGGAGGAGGTTACGACCACCTCGGCGGCACCTAGGTTCTCGGCCTCATG
>JAFASL010000393.1 GCA_019244535.1 Alphaproteobacteria bacterium | reverse complement strand
GGCCTCGAAATTGTCCGGCAATTGCTGAAACAGGCCGATGTCACGGTCGAGAACATGGCGCCCGGCACGATCGAACGGCTGGGCCTCGGCTATGACGAGGTCAAGAAGATCAACCCCGGCATCATCTATTGCCAGGTCAAGGGTTTTGGCACGGGCAGCCCGTACGAGAAGAACCTCGCCTTCGACATGATCGCCCAGGCGGCGGGGGGCCCGACCAGCGTCACCGGCTATGGCGACCGCCCGCCGGTCAAGCCGGGCCCGTCCTTTGGCGACACCGGCACCGGCATGCTGATGGCGATCAGCATCCTTGGCGCCCTCTATCACCGCGGCCGCACTGGGAAAGGGCGGCGGCTGCAGGTCGCCATGCAGGACGCGATGATCCACTACATGCGGGTGCCGTTTTCGCGCACCCAGCTGAGCGGCCAACCTCAGCTGCGCGGCGGCAGCGACCGGTCCCAGCCCGGCGGGCTCGTGCCTTCGGCCTTGTACCCGTGCAAGCCCGGCGGGCCCAACGACTATGTCTATGTCTTCACCAGCCGCGCCAATCCGGAGCATTGGACCCGGCTCCTCAAGGTGATCGGCCGCGACGACCTGGTCGGCGACTCTCGCTATGACACCAATCAGGCGCGCAGCCAACGCGCCGCCGAGGTCGACGAAATCATCGCCCAGTGGACGCGCCAGCACACCAAGGAAGAGGCGATGAGGATCATCGGCGAGGCCGGTGTGCCGGCCGGGGCGGTGTTTGATACACTCGAGCTGATGAACGAGCGATCCCTCGCCGAACGCGGGATCATGCAGACGATCGACCATCCGACGACCGGCGCGGTCAAAATGCCGGCTTGGCCGGTGCGGTTCGACGGCAAGCCGCCGCGCGTCAAACCCTCGCCATTGCTCGGCCAGCACAATGCCGAGGTGCTCGGAGCGTGGCTCGGGATTGGCCCCTCGGAAGTGGAGGCGCTGCGCACCGAGGGGATTATCTGACCGCTTGCAGGACGAGGTGCCGCACCGAAGTGACAAGCCGGCGCGATGGCTCGATCGCAGCCGCGCCGGCTTCCCCAAGGTCATCGTAAGCAAGGTGAGTTCAGGGCGCGAGGAGCCGGAACTCGCCGGCGCTTATGAGCTTATCCGCGACCAAGCCGACCCACTTTGGCGCCAAGCCAGGGCAAGCCAATCGCCGGTGGCCGCTATTGCCCGATACTTCCAGTTCGCAATACCGGTCGGGACCGGCTCAGTTGGGTGGAGAACTTCGCCGCGGCGCTCCATGGAGACTAGGTTGTAAGGTAGAGCGGCTCTCTGCACCCCGATCGAACGAGCGGGTTTGACCGAGAGCCGACCAGAGCCACTCCTTAAGACGGTAGCCGAACCAGCTAGTAGCAGCAGCCGAATTCCGGACGAAACGGACCGAAACACTGGTGTGTACGCGCTCCGTCGAGCGAGGAACTCAGCATCGGGTTGTTTCGCTCGACGGCGGTCAGGCTAAGGGCGGTGCAGTGCCGATCTCGCTCGGAACAGGGCCGGCGGACGAGCGGGAAAAAGTAAAGCAGCGCTAGTCTATGAGCCGCCGATTGCGCAATTGACCGATCAAAAAAGTCCCATTCCCGTGACCAATAGAAGGAGCGTTGTTGGCTCGGGAACCGCCGAGTTTGCGACTCTGACGTTATCGAGCGCGAATGCCGGTGCCACGGCGGAGTTGAACGTCACATCGACGACGTCGAACGGCCGTACTCTGAATCCCTGCAAAACCTCCCGCGAAACTTGAGTCCGGTATTCCCAGGTACGACAGAGACCCCACAGGTGTGTTTCCACTGAGAAGAGAGATCGTGGTTGCATTGGGAACCGTCCCCGCGTTCAGTATGGCGTACCCATAGCCAAACAGCGTGGTTGGTCCCGGAAGCGTTATCGCCAAGATACCAGTGTTGTTTCCGACCGAGACTATATTTGGCGGAGAAATTTGTTTGTTGTTCCTGGTTCGCCGTCGATAATCACCGCGCCGTTGGTTGGAATTCCCCCAACAGTGTATGTGAACCCAACTCCGCCAACTATTAGTCCGTTGACTTCCGTTCCGTTTGCCAACCCAGTGAAGTCGATGAGCAATGATCCAGAGGGAAAGGCCCCGGGTCCAACCGCCATGACACTCGCAAGGGCGTCGGTTTCAGAGACTCCGAGAAAGAATAAACAGCAGATAGCGGCGATCCACCCTTTCAACTGTTCTTTCATTATCCCTCCTCGACGCGGCGAGAACTCGGGCCGCGTTCAACCGCTACGCCATAGCGGGTCAATACCGCGGGTCAACCTTCTCTGGGAAGCTGTACAGCGGGCACGGCAAAGGCGGATCCCGAAAATAGGACGAAGCAGATAAACGTGGAAGCCTGGCCATGATCGAGAGGCGAGCGGGATAGGATCGGAAACTCCCGGCCGATACTAACGCCTCCTCGACCCTGCGCATTTTGATGGCGTCTGCAGCATCGCCCGGCCAGTCAAGGACGCGGAGCTGACACCGCCCGTTTCATCGCGGTAACGGCGTTGGCGGCTCAGGGCCGCGTCTTGTCGCTCGATTTCGGTGCTCCGAACGACCGGAACCGGCGCGGAGACGCCATTCGCACGCAGCCTTCACTTCGGCTTGTTAGCATCTCGGCCGTTCAGAATGGATCAGCGGATGCTGCAGAGTGCCAGCAGAAAAATCCGACTTTTACCCATATCGGCGATTTCCCGTTTGTGGCTGCCTGCCTTGGATTCTTAGCGCGTACGCCGCGGGGCTTATCCTCGGTTCCGCTCCGATGACCCAAGCAGGTCTACCGACCTGTTGCTTCTTGAAGGGCACGTATCATGAACTCACATGTTCGGCCTCGTTCACCCCAAGAGCCAATGATGCTCGACTGGTTGCCGATCTGCGTTCGCCCCCTGTTATCACCTGTTCTTCGGAGTTGAAATCAAAGGTTTCAGTCACTTAGTCCTGATCTCTCTCTTCTCGCGCGCGACGGGAAGCCCACAACCCGGCGAACTCCAACAACGGAACCCGATTTACGGCATTTAAATGCTCTTCCATACGCCGGTCGCCGCTGTCACTCTCCGGATATGGCAGCGGCACTCGGCATGGGTGTAGCGCACCGGTATTCGGGCACCAGCCGTTCGAGCAGCTGCAATACCCGCTCCTCGCGACGAGCACGCGCATTTTCCTCCAATTCGTCGATCGAGCGGGCGAGCATCGCGTAGTCGGCGGTGCGCGGAGCCGCGAGACGGATCGCCGGGTTGCCGGTCGGGACCAGCGGCTCGGCGGGATGAAACAGCTCCTCGTGAAGTTTTTCGCCAGGCCGCAACCCAATGAACTCGATGCCGATATCGCGGCCCGGCCGCAATCCGGCGAGCCGGATCATCTGATGAGCGAGATCGACGATTTTAACCGGCTCGCCCATGTCCAGCACATAGATCTTGCCGCGTGTGTTACGCGCTTCACCGTCGAGCGCCCCGCTGTCGGGCCAGAGCGCCGAGGCCTGCAACACCAGCTCGACCGCCTCTCGCACGGTCATGAAAAAGCGGGTGACTTCCGGGTGGGTGACGGTCAGCGGCCGGCCGGCGGCGAGTTGGCGCTGGAACAACGGCACGACCGATCCGGTCGAGCCCAGCACATTGCCGAAGCGCACTGTCACATAGCGGGTTCCCGGGTTCAAAGGCGCGCTCCGCCGAGCTTCGTACAAGTCCAGCGCCTGGCAGAAGCTCTCGGCGAGACGCTTCGTGGCGCCCATGACGCTTGTCGGGTTGACCGCTTTGTCGGTCGAGATCATCACCACAAGCGAAGCGCCGAACGCGCGTACCGCCTCGGCCACATTGCGGCTGCCAATCGCGTTGGTGAGCACGCCTTCAATCGGATTGCCCTCGACCATTGGCAGATGCTTCAGCGCCGCTGCGTGAAAAATGATTTCGGGCTTTTCGGCAGCGGCGACCTCGTCGACTTGCACGCGATCGCGGACATCGCGCAACAGCGAAACGGGACCCAACGCGGGGAACCGCTCGCGCAGCTCCATCTCGATGCCGTAGAGCGCGAACTCGCTATTGTCGAGCAAGACCAGTCGGCCCGGTGAGAGCGCGGCAATCTGCCGGGCGAGTTCCGAGCCGATGGTTCCCCCGGCGCCGGTGACGAGGATGCGGCGGCCGCAGATCAGCCGGGCCATGGCGTCGCGGTCGAGAACGGCTTGCGATCGGCCGAGCAAGTCCTCGAGCGCGATCGGTTCGAGATCGCGTTCCGGATGGTCGAGATTGCGCTCGAAATCGGTCAGCCGCGGCAATCGGGCGAGAGGTATCGCGAGCGCATCGGCGCGGTCGAGCAGCTGCCGGACCTGATGGCCCGGCAAATTTTGCGCCGTGATGATCAGCTTTTGCGGACGCTTGCCCCGCCGATCGAGCCGCGCGACGACGCTTTCGAGCGCGTCGATCGTGCCGAGGATCGGGACTCGGTAGATCTCCCGCCCGACGCGGGACGGCGTATCGGCGAGAACGCCGACCACCCGATAGACGGCGTGCGGGTCGCGCCGCATCTCGCGGATGAAGGTGTCGGCCCCGTCCTTGGCGCTGATCAACAGCACCGGCACGCTCTGGTACCGAACGCGTTCGAGCACGTGATCAAGACCGCGATCCTTGAACAGCCGGTAGGCGAGCCGCGGCCCACCGAGCAGCGCGATCAACACGAACCAGTCGATGAGCAAGGTCGAGCGCGGTAGCGCCTCGAGCCGTGTCAGCACGAACATCACTGGCAGAAAAGCCAGGATCGCGAAGCTCACCGCGCGCGCGATGTTGAACAGATCAGGAAGCGAGGCATAACGCCAGATCCCGCGGTAGAGCCCGGTCAGCAGGAAGACTGCTCCAGCGATCAACGTGAAGCTTACGACATAAGTGGCGGTCAACCGCGGCTCGTAGTCGAGAATGCCGTTCCCCAGCCGCAAATAAAGGGAAGCCAGCAGCGACATCGCCGCCATCCCGACATCGTGCAGAAAAGCGAGGAGAGCTCGCCGGTTATTCGGAAAAATTGTCACGACCCCCATAGCTGCCGCCCGTATACAGGAATCCTCGGTTTTCCAAAACACCCCGCATAGGCGAGTTCTGTTCCAGCGGAGCCAGCGGGTGCCTAAGATGCGATATGCGCAGCGAGCGCCTCTATCGCCTTCTCGATCCCGAGGCTTCCGGGCCCGCCCGGGCTTTTCGCGGCGTCCACCATGCGATGGTGGCCGCCGGAATCGGCATCATGATCGCCGATACGGAAGCCGAATGGCGGCTAGCCTGGCGGATCGAGCTCGATATCGGGTTCTGGATCGTTTGCGCGTTTTTTGTCGCCGAGTATGTGTTGCGGTTGGCCGCAGCACCGCGAGCCCCCGGGGCCGAACTGCGCGGCAGATGGCGTTCGCGGCTGGAGTGGGCCGGCTCGATGGCCGGAGTCTGCGATCTGGTCGGGACTTTGCCCGGGGCGCTCGCGATCGCATTCGGCCCCGATTTCGGGAGCCTTTTCGGCTTCGTTTGGGGTTTCAAGCTGGTGCGCTATGCGCCCGGCCTTGTTCTGCTGCAGCGCGTGATCAGCGATGCCCGGCGCGCATTGTTGTCGGTCCTCCTCGCCTTCTGCCTCGTCCTGCTCTGCGCCGCGAGCCTTGCCTATCTGATCGAGCGGGGCGCACAACCTCAGGTGTTCGGCTCGATTCCCGCCGCGCTGTGGTGGGCAATCGTGACCCTGACGACGACCGGCTATGGTGATGTGACGCCGCTGACCACGCTCGGAAGGATGCTGGCGGGCATCGTGATGGTCAGCGGCATTCTCGTCTTCGCGTTGTGGGCCGGCATTCTCGCCACGGGTTTTGCCGAGGAAGTGCGTCGGCGCGAGTTCCTGCGAACCTGGGATCTCGTCGCAAAGGTGCCGTTCTTTCACGATGTCGGGGCCGCGGTCATTGCCGATGTGGCGCGACTGCTGCGGCCACGCGAATATCCCCCGGGCGCCATCATCGTCCGCCAGGGCGCGCTTGGCGACTGCATGTATTTTGTCGCCTCGGGTGAGGTCGAAGTGCAGGTGCGACCCGAGCCGGTCGTGCTCGGGCCGGGCGAGTTCTTCGGCGAGGTGGCCCTGCTCACGGGCGGCGTCCGCAATGCCACGATCGTCGCGGCCAGGCAATGCACGCTGCTCATTTTGGACATTGTCGATTTTCGGGAACTGCTCGGACGCCAGCCCGACCTCGCCCGGATCATTCATAAAGAGGCGGAGCGCCGCCCCGGAGAAGCGGCTCGTAGTAGCGAGTGGGAAACCCGGCGGCACCGCGGGCCTCGTAGTTAAAAGGAGGCTTGAGCGCACCCTTGAAATTGCGCCGTACGAGCCTGCGGAACGTCTTCTCTGGGACCAAGCCGCGCGCTCGGCAGATTTCTTCAAACCAGCGCACCCCCACGGCAAGGTGGGCGATCTCGTCGAGATAGATGCGCCGTAATACGGCAGCGCTTTCGGCATCGCCGACACGCTCCAGGGTCGCTGCCATTTCGGGTGTTACGTCGAGGCCGCGCGCCTCGAGCACAAGCGGCACGACAGCCAGGCGCGCAAGCAGATCATTCGCGGTTGCGGCAGCCGATTCCCACAATCCGTCATGCGCGGGCAAATCGCCGTAGGACGCTCCGAACTCGGCGAGCCGTTTTGCCAACAGCTCGAAATGAGCCGCCTCTTCGGCGGCCACCCCGACCCAATCGTCATAAAAAAGACGGGGCAGCGGTTCATGCGAAAACCGCGCGATTATGTCCCAGGCGAGATCGATCGCATTCAATTCGATATGCGCAAGCGCATGAAGGAGAGCGATACGCCCGGCGGGCGAGCCGAACGCCCGCCGCTTCGGCATCTCCTTGGGTGGGCGCAGCGATGGCCGCTCAGGGCGCGCCGGTCGCGACGGCGGCAGCGAATCGCCGATCGGAAGCCCCCCGGCACGCCAGATTTCTGCGAACCGGCGGCTGAACGAGACCTTTGTCGCCGGGTCGGCAGTCACCAGGATCGTGACGGCCCCCAGCGTCAGGCTCGCGGGAGCAAATGGTGCGATTTGCGCCACCCGTCCTCGATCAGCTCGT
>JAFASL010000261.1 GCA_019244535.1 Alphaproteobacteria bacterium | reverse complement strand
CGCGGCACGAGCAGGGCGCGGCCTACATGGCGTTCGGCTATGCCCGATCGAGCGGCAAGGTCGGTGTCTATGCGGTGGTCCCGGGACCGGGCCTGCTCAACACCACCGCCGCACTCGCCACCGCCTATGCCACCAACGCGCCGGTGCTGTGCATCAGCGGCCAGATCCCGTCCGACCTGATCGGGCGCGGCTTCGGCCTATTGCACGAGATCCCTGACCAGCTTGGAATCCTGCAAACTCTGACCAAATGGGCGGCGCGGATCAGCCATCCGACCGAGACGGGGAGGCGCGTCAACGAGGCGTTCCGACAATTGCGCGACGGCCGCCCGCGACCGGTCGCAGTCGAAATGCCCCTCGACGTCATGGCGCTCGAAACCGAGGTCGCATTGCCGGCCGCCGGAGACTGTCCGGGGCCCACGATGCCCGACTCCGAACTGATCGACAAAGCCGCGGCATTGCTCGCCAACGCCAAAAAACCGTTGATCTTTGTTGGCGCTGGGGCCATTGCCGCAGCCGAAGAGGTGCTTGCGATTGCGGAGATGCTCGAATCACCGGTCGTCAGCTACACCGGCGGAAAGGGCATCGTCAGCGACCGCCACTATCTCGCCCAGTCGGCGGCTGCCGGACACGAGCTGTGGCGCGAGGCCGATGTCGTCCTGGCGGTGGGCACCCGTCTGCATCAGCCCCAGGTGCGCTGGGGTGTCGACGCCGACCTCAAGCTGATCCGCATCGATATCGATCCGACCGAGATCACGCGCATCCTGAAGCCGGCGCTAGGCATCGTCGCCGATGCCAAGCCGGCGCTCGCCGTCCTCCACCGTGCTCTCGACCGGCGCAACATCCGGCGCGCCTCCCGCAAGGAAGAACTCGAGGCGCTCAAATCCCGCACCCTCGCAAGGCTCGCCGACAATCTCGGGCCACAATGCGAATATCTGCAGGCGATCCGCGCTGAATTGCCGGACGACGGCATTTATGTCGAGGATTTGACGCAGGTTGGTTATGTCGGGCGCGTGGCATTCCCGATTTATCAGCCCCGCACTTATATCCATAGCGGCTACCAGGGCACGCTCGGTTCCGGCTTTGCGACCGCTCTCGGCGCGAAGGTCGGTCGTCCCGACCTGCCGGTCGTCTCGGTCTCGGGCGATGGCGGGTTCATGTACAACGTCCAGGAGCTGTCGACCGCCGTCAAGCACGGCATCGACATCGTCGCGATCGTCTTCGCCGATGGCGCATATGGCAACGTTCGGCGAATGCAGAAGGATGATTACGGTAACCGCCTGATCGGGGTCGACCTGCATAATCCGGACTTTCCGAAGATGGCCGAAAGCTTCGGCGCCGCTGGGGCGCGCACCACTACCCCCGACGGGCTGCGCCGCGAGCTGGCGGCGGCATTGAAGCGGCGCGGCGCGACCTTGATCGAGGTCGCGGTAGGCGAAATGCCGGATCCATGGAAGCACTTGGTGCTGCCGCGCGTGCGCGGCAGACCATAGCCAAGCCATCCCGGGGCAGTTATTGGCCCAAATACCGCGCGGCTGCCAAATTCTCCTGACCCCCGCTGGAGGCTTGGCCGACCGCGACGATATTGCCGTCAGGTTGCAGCACGACCACTCTGACGCCGGCGCTCGCATTTGTGAACGCGGTGATCACTTTGCCCGCATTGCCGAAGGTCGCGTCGAAACTGCCGTCGGAGTTGAAACGGTCCACGGCGAAGTCGCTGGTTCCAGCCTGTGCTGCGGTACCGCCAGTCACGATCCGCCCGTTCGGTTGAGCTGCAAGCGACCGGTCGCTCGCGCCGGGGGCCCCCTCAGGGCCGAAATCGAAAACCGGGCCGTTGAATGTGCTGTCGATGCCGCCTTGCGGAAGGAACCGCACCAGCTGAATGTCGGTGTCCCGCCGACCGCCTTCGCCCGGAACGAATGAGCCAAAGACAAAATCCCCGTTTGCCTCAAAGACGGTCGGTGCGCGCGGCGTGGCGGGAACGATTGTCGCGCCGGAGACCGTCGACATCACGGTGGAAAGAAGGCTGCCGCCGGCATTGAACTCGGCGATGGCGCCCGCTCCGCTGGCCAGAACGTCACCGTTCGACAACAAGGCGATCGCGTCGGGCGCCCCGACCGCCGCCACGGCCACGGTCCCGCCATTGCCAAAATTGGGATCGAGGCTGCCGTCCGGGTCATAGCGGACGAGCACTGTCTTGGTTCCGCACTTCGTGCACGCCCTGCCCGAACCGCCGACCAGGATCCGGTTTCGGGAATCGACGACGACCGTGGTGATGGAGGTGATCCCCGCCTGAAAGCCTGGAATATTCGTCTGAACCGTGCCGCCAGCGCGAAGCTGGTGTCGAGCGCGCCGTTCGCATTGAAGCGCGCCGCCACCCATTGGGCGAGCAAAGCGCCTTGCCCGACTACGACGATCTTGCTGTCAGGCTGGAGCGCCAAGAGGTTGGGGGTGGCGTCGAAGTTGCCAAACGCAATTCGCGTGACGCCGCCCATCCCGAAACTCGGATCGAGACTGCCGTTTGGCAATAAACGAACGACCCCGAAGCTGTCGCTGGCGTTCGCGTCGGCGACAATCTCCGTGAACATCGCGGCGACTGCGATCTTGCCGTCCGGCTGCAAGACGGCGTCCTCGATGATCAAGTTGTTGTTGGGAAGCGAAATCGTCACTTGCCCGCCCTGGCCAAAGGTCGGGTCCAGCACGCCGGCCGCGGCATGGGCCGGGCCGGCGCCAAGGGCATCCGCGGTACACAACAGCATCGATAAAAAAAGCGGCGCAATCTTAGACATTTCCGTTTTCTCCGTGCTTCCAAACCCGTGTACGAGGCCCGAGAAAGGCGCGTCGTCGAAACGGAACGACCCCTGTCGCTCCGCTTTATTCCACGAGCGATTCCATCGGTAGGGGATGGGAAGCGGGCAGAGCGGACGCAAAATCCTTGGGCGTCAAAGGCGAGGGCCTTGTCCTGCCCCGTCTTTTTTCACGGCTATTTGATCGAGCGCGTTCCCGGAGGTTATAGGAAGCCATGTTCGACAAAACCAAGCTCGAGGCGTTGCGCGCCAAATACGAGGGCGCCAAGGAAACCGAGGTGGCACCGGCCGAATTTCGGAAGGCGTTGTCGCTGGTGTTCGGCAGCAATTATCGACGGACGATGCCCTTTGCCGGGTTATCGACCTTGCTCGATTTGCCATACCGGCCAGACGTCGCCGACCTCGCGGACTTTGGCGGGCTTGATGTCGCGCTGGTCGGGGTGCCGATGGATCTAGGGGTTACAAACCGGGCGGGGGCCCGATTCGGGCCGCGCGCAGTGCGGGATGTGGAGCGCATCGGCCCCTACAACCATGCGCTGAACGTTGTACCGAGGGCCCAGTGCAACGCCGCCGATGTCGGCGATGTGCCAATGCGCTCGCGGTTCAGCCTCGACGATTGCATCGAGGACATCGAGGCGTTCTATGGACGCATCCGGACGTCCGGCGTGCGGCCGTTGTCGGTCGGCGGCGATCATTCCATCACCTACCCCATCCTGAAGGCGTTGGGGCATGACCGGCCGGTGGGCCTCGTGCATATCGACGCCCATTGCGACACAATGGGCGAAATCGACGGGTCGAAATTTCACCATGGCGGCCCGTTCCGCCAGGCAGTTCTGGCCGGCGTGCTCGACCCAGAGCGAACAATCCAAATCGGCATCCGCGGCCCGGCCGAAATCTTCTGGGGGTTCTCCTACGAATCCGGAATGACCGTGCTACACATCGAGGATGTCGACCGGATGGGCATCAACGCGGTCGTGGAAAAAGCGCGCAGCGTCGTCGGTGAGGGGCCGACCTACATCTCCTTCGATGTCGACGGCCTCGACCCCGCCTTTACCCCCGGCACCGGGACGCCAGAGCCGGGCGGTCTGACCCCGCGTGAGGCTCAGGCAATCCTGCACGGCCTTCGGGGCATCGACGTAGTCGGCGGCGATGTGGTGGAGGTCGCCCCGCAATACGACCCAACCACCAACACGGCAATGGTCGGGGCGCAGATGCTGTTCGAGATCTTTTCTCTGGCGGTTCTCGCTCCCAGTTTGGCGAGGCGTTGAATTCCCGCTCGGGGTCGCGTTATGCAAAAGCCGGGCTGTTGGCGTTCGGCTTCGGGCTGCTGCTTGGCTTGGCTGCGCTCGCTGCGGAGGTCAAACCGCTCGAGCGCGTCGCCAGCGGGCTGATGGCGTTCGGTATTGCCGGGATACCGCTCGGTATGGTCGCGGATTGGTGGCGCGCGACCAAAGCGGCGAATACCACGCGACGGGGCGCGAAGACCGCGCGGCGGCAGGCTTCGCGCAACTCTCGCCGCCAACGAAAGGTCGCTATGCCGAAGCGATA
>JAFASL010000257.1 GCA_019244535.1 Alphaproteobacteria bacterium | reverse complement strand
GCAACCCGGCGCATTACAGCGGCATCTACGGGCACAAGCCGACTTGGGGTCTAGTCTCGACGCGCGGCCATGCGCCGCCGGGCATCAAGACGCCGACTGACATTTCCGTGGTCGGCCCCATGGCGCGCAGCGCCGAGGACCTCGATCTGGCGCTGCGTGCCCTGGCCGCACCCGACCTGTTGCAGCAAGCGGCTTGGCGAGTCGAGTTGCCGCCGCCGCGCCATCGGCGGCTCCACGACTTTCGCGTAGCGGTGTGGGTGTCCTCGCCGCTGTGCCGGATCGACACGAGTGTATCCGGCCTGTTTCACCGCGCCATTGATGTCGTTCGACGCACTGGCGCGGTGGTCGACGATGCGGCGCGGCCCGGCGTGGACGACGAGGCTCACCACCGTCTCTTCATGCTGCTGTTGCGCGCAGCGACTGCGTCGCGCATGCGGGACGAGGATTTCCTCCGGCAGCAGGAAATCGCTGCGACAATCACCGACGATGACGTGAGCGATCGTGCCGCGGTCGCGCGCGGCGCCACGATATTGCACCGTGCCTGGGGCAAGGCCAACGAGGCCCGGACAAAATTGCGCTATACTTGGCACGAATTCTTCAAAAACTTCGATGTCTTGCTGACGCCGGTGGCGGCGACTGCCTCCTTCCCGCACAACCACAACCCAAATCGTGACGAACGCACCGTCATCGTTAATGGCAGGTCCGTGCCCTACGCGGAACAGTTGTTCTTTGCAGGGCTCGCCAGCCTGTCGTATCTGCCGGCTACCGCCGCCCCGATCGGTTTGACCAGCGAAGGGCTGCCGGCCGGCCTGCAGGTCATTGGGCCCGAAGGTGAGGACCCCACAACGATCGAATTCGCCCGGCTGCTTGCGGCCGAGATCGGCGGCTTTACACCGCCTCCGGCATATGCGTAGCGGCGCGCAACAGCCTCGATGATCTCCAGATCGGTGAGCTACGTAAACTTTGCTGCGAGCGGGACTGGTCCGAGCGTTGCAGGGTCCAGCCGGCGCGCCAGCATGACAAGCGTGCTGGTCAGCGCCGCTATATCCTTGCGGGCGGGTTCCGATACGAGCTTGCCGTTGCGGAAATCGTTGCTAGTCACATAGACGCTGGTGGGCGCGACGAGCGCGCCGAACCAGGCGAGGACCTGGCGCAGCTGGGTGTCGACGGCAAGATAGTGATGCGCTGAGCCGCCCATCGCGACAATACCGACCGGCTTGTTTTGCAACCCCTCGACGGGAAGGATATCGAGCAGGTTTTTCAGTACCCCGGGGTAGCTCGCCCGATAAACCGGCGCGCCGATCAAAACCGCGGCCGCTGCACAGATGCGGGTGACCGCCTGGCGGGTCGCCTCGCGATAGCTGTCGAGCGGTCGACCGTCACAGACGTCGATAGCCGTTTCGGCAAGATTTAAGATGTCGACGGCAACATCGCCGCCAACAGTCTGCGCTGTCTCCGCCGCCGTCGCGATCGCGGCGGCAAGCCGTCCGGGCGGCGCAGCCGCGCCGACGACCATCAGCAGTCTCAGAGCATCGGACATCAGGGAAACTCCTCTCAACCACCTGTGGTTCGGGCGCATGGCATCTACACTGAAGGAATGTGCGCTGATCCGATCAGACCGCGCCGCCGTGGCGGCTGCTCTCGGCCAGGCTCTTTCCGACCAGCATCAGCCCTGGATCGTTCGGGTCGAGTGCGATAGAGAAACCGAGCTCCCGGCACATTTGCAGCATCGGTTCGTTCTCTCGCAAAACTTCGCCGACCAGCTCGCCGATGCCGCGTTGGCGGGCGACGTCGATGAGGCGCGTCATCAGAAGATAACCGAGACCACGGCCTTTCCAGTCGCTGCGCACGGCGATCGCATATTCGGCTCGCAATTTGTCAGGATCGGCGGCAAACCGCGCGACCCCCAACGCCTTGCCGCCGATTTCGGCAAGCAATGCCATTTCCCGGTCATAGTCGAGCTGCGACAGACGAGCGGCCAGCGCGTGGCTGAGGCGGCGCATCGGCATGAAGAAGCGGAGCCGCAAGTCTTCCTCGCTCATATGCGCTGCGAGATCATGCAAAAGCGGTTCGTCCTCGGGGCGCAATGGTCGCATTCGAAACACCGTGCCGTCGCGCAACCGTTCGGTACTCTCGAGGTCCTTTGGGTAGGGCGCAATAACGAGGCGCGTCGTGCCCATGCCTGCAGCCGGCGCGACGCGCATTCGTGCGCCGAGCGCGACGACGCCGGCCGCGTCGGCGAGCAGCGGGTTTATGTCAAGCTCTCGGATTTCTGGGTGATCGGCGGCAAGCTGGCCAAGGCGGATCAGCAATTGGGCGATAGGCCCCATATTCGCGGTTGCCGTCCCGGTGAAACCTTCCGGTAATTCCGCAACCGGTGTCCTCGCGATCAGCCGGTGCGCCAGCAGCTCATTGAGCAATGGGAGCTCCATCGAGGTATCGCTCGGCGACTGGGAGGCGGTGCCGCCCCGGCCGAAGACCACCAGCGGGCCGAATAAGGGGTCGTCGACGAGACCGGCAAGGAGATGCATGGCATCGCGGCACCGCAACGTCGGTAGAACGTCGTTCACGAGCGGAATACCGTAAGCGGCCAAGATCGCCCCGCAACCTTCCGGACCGAGCCAGGATTTACCGTCCGCGAGTGCGGTTGCGATGACATGCCGAACAGTTGTGAGATCAGGTGTGAACGCATCCGAGCGTGCGGGAGGCGTTTGCATCAAAAGCTCTTGATTGCGGCGATGCTGCACCCGGTGCATGAAACCGGCGACCGCGTCGTCCGGGGTTTCATAGGTTGCGATGCGGGCCTTGGCAAAGCGCTGCCGCGCCGCTCGCGCCGAATGCTCGCCGAGCCAGGCTGTAAGCACATTGCGCGCGCGCAGCGCATCGGCTTCTGCCGCACCGACCGCCCCGATTACCGCATTGGCGGTTTCCTCGGGCTGCGCGAGCGCGTTGGGGGAGTTCAGCACCAGAATAGCGTCTGCCGCTGGATCGCGGATCAATGCGGCTAGGGCTTCGGCATACCGAGCTCCCGGAGCGTCGCCCGCAATATCAATAGGGTTGCTGCGGCTCGAGGGCGCTGCCACAGCCCGGTTCAACCGTGCGACTGTGTCACTCGACAATTCGGCGAGCCGGCCGCCTGCTGCGGCAAGCGCGTCAGTTGCGAGCATCCCGGCGGCGCCGCTGTTTGTCAGGATCGCGAGGCGCTCCCCAATCTGTTCCCGCGTCAATGCCAGAGTCTCTGCGGCGTCGAACAGCTCCGCCATAGTCGCGACCCGCAGCATACCGGCGCGGCGGAACGCCGCGTCATATGCCCCATCCGCGCCCAACACGGCGCCCGCATTGGCGGCCGCGGCCTGCCCAGTCGCTGTCGAGCGGCCAGCCTTCAGAACCAGCACCGGCTTGACCCGCGATGCCGCTCGGGCCGCGGACATGAATTTGCGGGGCTGGGTGATGGCCTCGACATAGAGCAGGATGGCTCGGGTGTGCGGATCGGCGGCGAAATAGTCCAAGACATCGCCGAAATCGACGTCGGCCATGTCGCCCAGTGAGAGAACGTGCGAAAAGCCGACTTCGCGCGGCGCTGCCCAATCGAGCATCGCCGTCACCATCGCGCCCGACTGGCTGGCGAAGGCAATGTCTCCTGCCCGCCCGGCCAGATGAGAGTAAGTCGCGTCGAGCCCGAGCCGGGGGGTCATGATGCCGAGGCTATCCGGCCCGACGATCCGCATGAGCTGGGGTTTTGCCGCATCGAGTGCGTCCTGCTGCAGCGAGCGGTCCGGTTCGCCAGCCTTGCGCACCTCAGCGGCAGTGATGACGGCGGCGCGTGTACCGCGCGCCGCGAGCTCGGCGATTAAGGCGGGCACGCGCTCGAAGGGCGCGGTAATGACGGCAAGATCTGGGCCATGTGGGAGATCGGCGGCGCTCGGATAGACGGTCAGCCCTTCGCTTATTCCGTCATCCGGGTTCGCCAACACCAGCTCGCCGGCAAATCCGGCGCGGCGCAAGTTGCGGGCGACGACCCCGCCGACCGAGCCGGGCCAAGGGCCGGCGCCGATCAGCGCGACGGATCGCGGCTCGAACAGCTTCTCGAGATTTCGGACGGACATGGGATGACGTCTTCACCGGAATTCGGTTTCTGATCTGTCGGAACAGGTTTGATCAGCCGTCCGACCGCGGAAAATAAACGCCACGATGCCGCCAACCTCAAGCCGGTCGGTACGCACGATTTGCAATCCAATCGAGCCGACGCAAAAATTCTCGCCGCAAAAGGTCAGGCACTGGGCCTTGCGCCAATCGATGCAGATCAATGGGACAAGAATTGGGTGAGCCGTGTTTTGCTCGTTTACTGTCGATTAAAGATTCTCGCGCAATCTGCGCGGGATGCTTTTCTGACACGAGGAGAATCCGGTTGCGCAAGTTGCTTCACAATCTCGTCCGGGATGAGTCCGGGGTTACCGCCATCGAATATGCCCTGATCGCCGCTTTGATTGCGGTCGCGGCGATCGCCGCGTTTACTCTCGTCGGCACCAATCTCAGCTCGACCTTCAGCACCATCGCCGGCAAGGTCTAATAATAGCGCTCGATGGCCTTCCTTCGCCATCGAGCGTCACCAACCTGCTACATCCGGGAGAAACAGCCGACCCCGTCGGCTGCATGGCCTCGCGCCGCGCAGTGCCTGTCGGTCTGTTGACTGGGGCCGCCTGCCGGATCCTTCGGGTACCGTTTCTCATGCGGTGGTCACCCGAAATTGGTCTCGCGGCGCTGGTCGCATTGGCGATTCTGCTGCGGCTTCGGCCGGTGCTCGTCGAGCCGAGCGCAGTGTGGCCGGACGAAATCTTTCAGACTGCCGAACCGGCTCACCGCCTCGTCTTTGGCAG
>JAFASL010000250.1 GCA_019244535.1 Alphaproteobacteria bacterium | reverse complement strand
CCCGGGCTTGACCCGGGCATCCACGCGGCGCCTAAAATGCAGGGAGAGTTTACGGATTGCCGGGTCAAGCCTGGCAATGACGATCAGCATAGCTCCATGCGCCATTACACTGGCCGGTAGATTTCTTTGAGCTGCGCTTCGGCGTTCTTGATGACGTCCTTGGTCGAGGCGCCGGAGCAGGCTTTGGCGAACATGTCGACGACAATGTACTTCGCGAGGCTCTCGGCCAGCGCCCGATTGGGGGGGGCCGGCCAGCCCGGCAGGTGCGCCGTCGCCAACGCGTCGCGGTAGGGGATGTTGCGGGGCTCGACCTGCCACATCGGCGCGTTGTCGTAGCCGTGCAGTAGCGGCTGGTAGTAGCTGTCGGCCGAGGCGTACCAGGCTCCGAGCTGCTTCTCGTCCATCAGCCAGCGCAAAAAGGCCCTCGCCTCGTCTTTGGCCGGCGTGAAATTGAAGATCGAATGGCAGACCGAGTTCATCAAATGGAACCGCCCCTTCGGTCCCGTCGGGTTCTGTGCTTGGTCGGTGACCTTTGCGATGTCCGGGAAATCACGCTTGGCGAGCCACAGGATGCTTTCGGCATTGTTGGTGCAAGAGATCTGCTCGGCGTACCACGCCTTGTTGTTGCTGACGTCGGTCCAGCCGAGGACATCGTCGATCATCGTGTCCTTGAAGAATTTGCGCGCAAAATCGACGGCCCGAGCCGTCTCATCGGAATCGATTACGACCGTCTTGCCATCGGCCTCGACCTCATGCCCGCCATAAGACCACAACAGCGGATAGAGCCAGCCATGGTTGTCGCCAAAGCCGTGCCCCAGCTCAAAGCCGAAGGGATGGTCCTTTGCCTTCAATTTCTTGCCGACCTCGTAGAGCTCATCCCAGGTGTCAGGAAATTTTTTGACCCCGATTTCGGCGAACCAATCGGTGCGCCAGTTCATCAATTGGCCGATGTTGCTGAACGGTACGGCCTTCCATTTGCCGTTGACGACCCCCGCCTCTTTGGCGACGTCGTACCAGCCGCCCTGCTTCTTGCCGGCCTCCTCGGCGATATCGCTGACATCCAGGAGCTTTTCGTCGAACAGGAACGGGTAGAGCAGGAAGATCATCGTGACATCCGCCCCGGACCCGGTCTCGGCGATCGTGCTGATCCGGGTCGGCAGGCTGCCGACGCTGGTCAGTTCGTAATTTATCTTGACGCCGGTCTCCTTCTCATAGGCCGGCGCCAACGTCTTCTGCATGTACTCGTCGAACGTCTTGATGAACGAGCTCTCATGGAGAAAGGTCAGCGACTTGGCTTCGGCGCCCGCCCGTCGCGGACTGATTGCCGCGCCGATAGCGCCGAGACCGGCAAGCTGTAAGAAGCCTCGCCGCGATGTGACGTCCATTGCTCGCCCTCCCTCAGTTGCGGCGGGCCAGCATCTGGTCGACCATCGCCGGAGCGGCGCCAAGATAATTGGCGGGATCTGTTAACGCTCGCAATTTGTCGGGACCAAGCGGTCCTGCGACGGCAGGGGTCTCGAGCAATACGTCGAGCAGCGGCCGGTCGGTCTCGATCGCGGCACGGCAGGCGTCGTAGACCAGATCGTGCGCCTCGTTGCGGCCGGTGTGCGGCGCCAGCCCCATCATCACCGCCTCGGCGACGATCAGCCCGTGCGTCATCGCCAGGTTCTTCGTCATTCGGGCGGGATCGACAATCAGGCCGCCCAGCATGAAACGCGCCTGGTGCAAAGCGCCGGCGGCAAAGCCGAAGGCTTCGGGCACTGCCACCCATTCGACATGCCAAGGTCCGGTCGCGCGCTCGAAATCGGTCATGACCGCGTCGAGCACCAGCCCGGCGTGCTGGCGTAACACCTTCGCGGCCGCAACGATCAGCTCGCATGAGATCGGGTTTCGTTTCTGCGGCATCGTCGAGCTTGAGCCTCGGCCTTGCACAAACGGCTCGGCCGCTTCTCCGAACTCGGTCGCCGACATCAGCATGACATCATACGCGATCTTACCGAGACTGCCGGCCAGCAGCGCCAGCACCTGCACCGTCTCGG
>JAFASL010000095.1 GCA_019244535.1 Alphaproteobacteria bacterium | reverse complement strand
GTTCGAACCGTCCTCGGTCAGCCAGTTTTCCGAATGGGCCACGAGCAACAGCTCCGGAAGCAAGATAAGCCCCACCGCGCCGAAATAGCCGCTATCGTAGCTCTCGAGGAGCGCGCGGTCGGTGTTGTCGAAGCGCGGGCTGATCATTGTCTTCACGTCCATGACGGAGAGCGCGCCTCGCCCGCCATGCTGCAGGAATTCGGCATTGTTTATGGCGCCGAGGTGGTTGACGACGTACGCGGTCCGCTTGTCCTCGCTAAGGACGATGTTCGCCGGATCACCGAGCGGTGTGCCGTCGAGGCGGTCGGGAAGAACCTTGGAACGGCTCACTATTGCATGCGACGTGTTGTTGTTTTGCGGCCGCAGCGCGGCATTGAAGTCGATCGCATAAATACGCGGGTCTCTCCTGCCCGTCGCCAGGATGTAGGAGCCGTCTGCAAGCGCGGTATCGACGGTCACGACGCTCAGAAAGAGAAGGGCAAACAACGCAGTGCAGATGGCGGTCTTCATCGCTATTCCCCCTTCGAGATTTCTGATTGGACGGCAGCCCGCTTTGATATACCTGCCGATGGTGCCAAATTTTCGGTGGAGCTCGCCCCGACAATGCGGCATCCTTCCGCCGATTGCTATTGAAAATAGGGGACCTCGTGAAAATCGGCGCAATGATCCGGCTGAGCCCCGGCGCCGAGCCGCATACGCAATTGGTCGGCCGTATGGGCAACTATGCTCGGCGCATCGAGGCCAGCGGGTTTCCCGGTATCTGGGTCGGCGACTCGATGGGCCGCGGCCGGCCAACCCTCGACCCGCTAACCGCGCTGGCGGCGCTCGCCGCGGTGACCGAGCGCGTGGAGCTCGGCATCGGGGTATTGCAGGTATCGTTGCGCCACCCGGTCGAGCTTGCGCATCGCGTGCAGTCGGTCCAGGCCTTGTCGGGCGGGCGACTGCGGCTCGGCGTCGGCAGCGGCTCGACGCGGGCGGACTTCGAATTGCTCGGCGGCGATTACGACCACCGCTTCCGCACCTTGAAAAACTCGCTCGACATCATGCACCGGGTGTGGCACGGCGAGCCGGTCAATGGTGGCACGCTGTCGATCTGGCCGGGTTGCGAAGGCGGTCCGCCGATCCTGATGGGCGCCTGGCGCAGCCCGCGCTGGATCACTTACGCCGCAAAGGAATGCCAGGGCTGGACCCCATCCGGCCGCTACAGCAGCTGGGATGATCTCGAAGCCGGCATGCGCATTTACCGCGCCGCGGGCGGCCCCAACGCAGTCCTCGCCAACGTCGCTGTCGATCTTGCTAGCCGGCCGCAATCCGCCGATCTCGCTGCGGCCACAAATGTGGCGCTGGCTTGCCCCCGGGACGAGGCGCGCCGCCGGCTGAGACGGATGCAGGAGCTCGGCTTCGACGAAGTTCTGCTCGTCTCGCATTACGGCATTCTCGAAGAGCTCGAAGAGGTCCGCAGCTGGGTGGCTTGACAGCTGCAACAGCGGGCGCATGCTTGCTGCCGGTTTTGGTCTGAGCCGAGGCGCGACATGATCAATGCGGATTTGACCGGCAAAACGGTGCTGGTGACCGGCGCTGCTTCGGGCATCGGGCTCGCCGCGGCCGAGATATTCTCGCGTTGCGGCGCGACGGTCGCGCTCAACCATCTGCCGGACGATCCGCGCGGGCCGGATCAGGTCACCCGGCTCAAGGCCGAAGGCCGGCGGATCGTCGCAGCGCCGGGCGACGTGTCGCGGCCGGGCGATGCCGAGCGCATGGTAACGAGCGCAATCGATGCGCTCGGGCGGCTCGATTTTCTCGTCAACAATGCCGGGACGCCGAATACCCCCGCGCCGATCCCGTTCTCGGATCTCGATGCACTGACGGAGGATTTTTGGTCGCGGATTCTGACGACGAACCTGATTGGCCCGTTCCGTTGCGCGCACGCTGCAGTGCCGGTGTTGAAGGCGGCAGGCGGAGCGATCTGCAACACCGCATCGATCGCTGGCGTCCAAGGCTCGGGCAGCAGCATTCCCTATGCGACAAGCAAGGCGGGCCTAATCAATCTGACGCGGAGCCTCGCGCGCACACTGGCGCCCGAGATCCGCGTCAATGCAGTGGCGCCCGGTTTTGTCGACAGCCCATGGAACAAGGACTGGCCGGCCGACCGCAAAACCGCGTCGATCGAGCGCACACCACTGAAGCGCGCCTGCAAGCCCGAGGACATCGCCGAGACGATCTTCTTCCTATGCGCCGGCGGTGCAATGATCACCGGCCAGACGATCATCGTCGACGGCGGTCTCACGCTTTGACTGGAGGAGAAGGACATGGACGAGCGGATCACCCTGGAGATCTTCACCGATTACGTCTGACCCTGGTGCTATCTCAGTACCGTGCGTATTGAAAAGCTCAAGCAGACGTTCGACGTCGAGACCGTCCTGGTGCACTTCCCGCTGCATCCGGAAACTCCCGCCGAGGGCCGTTCAATGGCGGACCTCTATGCCGGACGCAATGTCGACCCGGAGGCGATGTATGCGCGCATGAAACGCCTGATGGACGCTGAGGGCCTGCCCTACAGCCGGCGCACCCATACATACAACAGCCGGCTGGCGCAGGAGCTCGGCAAGTGGGGCGATACCCGGCCCGGCGGCGAGGCCATCCATGATGCACTGTACCGGGCCTATTTTGTCGATACACGGAATATCGCAGCCCCCGATGTCCTGATAGAGGTTGCGCAATCGGTCGGCCTTCCGGCCGATGAAGCCCGCGATGTTTTGACCGAGCGCCGCTTCAAGGACGCCGTCGACGCCGACTGGGCGAAATCGCGCCAGTGGGGTGTGACTGGGGTTCCGACCTTTGTCGCTGCGCGTTATGGCGTCGTGGGCGCTCAGCCTTACGAGACCCTCGAACAGCTCGTCGAGAAAGCGGGCGCCCGGCGGCGCAACTAGCAAGATGCGGGAACCGCCGCTTGCGATCGACTACGACGGGGTGCTCGGGCGGCAGATCATCGAGTTGCATGTCTGGGCGGTCCGTCAAGGGTTGCTGGGTGTCGATGCAGCCGAGCTGTTCGACGGCTTCTGCCGGCGCCTCGTGCACGCTCAGGTTCCGCTGTGGCGTGCCTCCGCAGCAATGCGAACGTTGCATCCGCAATGGGGCGGTTATAGTTATACTTGGCACTGTGATTTGAACGCTATCGAGCCCTCGCAATTCGAACGGGACAATCAAAACCGCCGAGATTGGTTGACGAGCCCGTTCGCCTACCTTATCGCTCAGGCGCAAGCGCAAGGCTCCGGCGAAGACGGAAATCCCTGGCTGCATCTGCGACGACGGCTCGCAGGACCCGAAGCACAGCTAGATTTCCCCATTCTCGAAGAGCTTGCCGCCTGTGGCGCTACCGATTATTTCGCTCAGATCGTTCGCTTCGGACCGGAGGGCGATGCCTCGCGCGGCACCGGCATCGCCTATTCCTTTGCGACCCAATATCGGGAAGGCTTTGCCGAAGATAATCTTTTACTGTTGAGGGCGGTCTTGCCGGCGTTGTCTCTCGCGATGATGACGCATGCCGGCCACACGATCGCCTCGAGCCTTCTTGAGGCCTATCTCGGCGGGGACGCCGGGCGGCGGGTCCACGCCGGGGCGATAGAGCGCGGCTCGGTCGAGAGCATTCGTGCCGTGCTGTGGTTTGCCGATATGCGCGGATTTACGAAACTCGCCGACACTACACCGGGGCTCGAAGTCATCGAGCTGCTCGACGAGATGCTCGAGACGCTGACCGCGCCGCTTCGCTCGCGTGGTGGTGAGGTACTGAAGTTCATGGGAGATGGGATGCTCGCGATTTTCCCGCTGCTGCGGGAGACGCAAACTGACGCCTGCCGCAGAGCCCTCGATGCAGCACGGGAGGCAATTCGCACAATGGAGAAAGTCAATCGCTTGCGAAGCGACGCGGGTAAGCCTGTCGCGAATGTCGATCTCGCTCTCCATATTGGAGAGGTATTGTACGGCAATGTCGGCGCCTCCGATCGGCTCGATTTCACGGTAATCGGACCGGCGGTTAATGAGGCGGCGCGCATCGAAACCTTATGCGAGCCATTGGGCCGCAACGTGCTCGTGTCGGCGGAGTTTGCTGACGCGACCGGTAGTTTCGAGGGACTCCAGTTTCTCGGCCATCATCGGCTGCGTGGCGTTCGCGAGCCGCGCGCGATCTACGGGCTGGAGCTGTAGGTTGGGTTGGGTGCCGCGACGCCTTTTCGATAGTCTAAATTTCGTTGTTTTTCCGCCGGGGGACACCGCCGTGAAAAAATCAATTGCTTTCTGGGCCTTGAGCGGTTTGCTGGCCGTCACCGGATGCGCGAGCCAGCAACAGCTGGTCGGACAGAAGGAAGACCTGCTCGCTGCGGCGGGATTCCAGATCAGAATCGCCGACAGCCCGCATCGCCTTGCCGCGATGCGCAGCCTCCCGCCGAACAAATTCGTCACCAAGGTTGTCAATGGTCAGCCGTTGTATCTCTATGCCGACCCGCTGGTCTGCCGGTGCGTCTATTTTGGCAACCAGCAGAACTGGGCGGCGTACCGCCAGGAGGTACTGGCGAAGCAACTGGCGGACGAGGCCCAGATGACCGCGCTCATGTATCAGAGCGAGTGGGATTGGGGTCCGTGGGGTTGGCCCTGATCAGCCTTCCTTTGTGAAGCCCTTGGCGCGCATGCAATTGTTGAGAACCTGGTCGGCACGATCGGAAGCCTGCCGGCGCATCGCCTGCGCTTCAATGGGCTGGGTTCCGCCGAGCTGCCAGTTCCGTCCGAGCGTTGCATTGATGTCGGCATTGATGCCCTGTTCGTTGGCCATCGCTGCATTGGCCTGCGCATTGCAGTCGGCAAGCTCGCGGGCAACCGTCTGATCGTCTGCGCCGACCCTGACCCAGTTAATTGTTGTCGTTGTCTGCCCGCTGCAGACCGTTAATAGCAGACAGCCGAGCGCCGTGCCGACAGCCGGGAAGCGCCAAAGGTAATCACGAACACTCATCTGTGGACCCTCCCCGCGGCGCCCGCCCTCAGCGCTGGCGCCAATGGCCGAAATCACGCGGCAACAGACCCGATTGGAACCAGGTCACGAAGGTGTAAATGCTGAATACCGGAAGGCGCAAGTGCTGCGACAAGGCTCGCGCATAGGGGACCATGTTCGTGCATTCGAGCAGGACAGCGCCAATGCCGTCGTGATTTGCGACAAGCGCATCCCCAGCCGCAAGGATGTCCCGCTCGGCCGCTGCAACATCGAGCCGCTCCTCGTCGTTGATCATAACGCGGCTGAACTCGCTTCCCCCGTCGGTGCCGACGACCGGGGTCGCCGGATCCGCACCGGCGGCGCGCAAATGCTCCCGGGTGAGGTTTGCCGCACTGACCGTAAGGACGCCGACGCGGCTGCCGGGCGGCAACACGCGGTCGATAAACGGGATCTGCATCAGGCTCGAAGTCGCGACCGGCACCCGCACGTGCGCAGCAATCTCACGCTGATAGAGCGACAGAAACCCGCAGGTCGTCGTAATGCCGTCGGCGCCGTGGCGGACGAGTTCGTTCGCGGCGTTCAGGAATTCATCCAACAGCCCCGACGCCTTTTCGCACACCACCCGGCGGGGCGAGGCGCCTGGCACAACTTTGTAGAGCACCGGAAACGGCCAGGTTTCGGCATTCCCCATGTCACCGGGGATGCGCGGAAACCGCGTCTCGAGCATCAGGATGCCGACCGCCGCGCCATACAATGTCTTGCCGCCCCAAGCGATCGGAATTTCGTCAGTCATGCTCACTGGTCCCCTACTGGCGAGTCTATGTCATTTTAGCACATAATGCCTTCGGAAACTCATCTATGGAGGAGACCGATGCCGGAACCGGACAAGCCGGCCGCGCTGGATGGGGGCGCCGTGCCGCCGGCCCGCCCCGCTCGCGGCTACCCCGAGCCCTTTGCCGCGCGCGTCGCCGGACGCGAAAGGCGGGCGCTCGGCGACGCGTTCGGACTGACCAATTTCGGGGTGAACCTGACCCGGTTGCCGCCGGGCGGCATGTCGGCGCTACGCCACACCCATACGCGAGAGGACGAATTTATCTACATCGTCGAGGGCGAGCCCGTGCTCGTGACCAATACGGGCGAGACACCGCTGCGTCCCGGCATGTGCGCCGGCTTCAAAGCGGGCGCCGGCGACGCCCACCATCTGATCAACCGTAGCGGACGCGACGCGGTTTATCTGGAAATTGGCGACCGTAATGCCGGAGATACTGTCGTCTACCCGGACGACGACATCGGCAGAGCGCTCTCACCGGACGGCGAACGCATCTTCGTACATCGGGACGGCACGCCCTATTGAAACCTAGTGGCGCGGCGCGCGCTCAGCATCCGCCTCGACAATTTGCGGCGAGGTCACACCCATCGAGACGTAGATGCTCATCAGGGTCTCCACCCCGATGTTGGCCGGTCTGACCCACGCGGCCGGGACATAGATCAACGCGCCGCCGACTGGCACCGGCGCGGACGGGATGAGGACCACATGGTATGGCTCGCCGCCGATCAGGATCGGCTTGGGCATCGGCAATAAACCCAGAACCCCGGCGCCTCCGTCGCCGCCGAAGAAGCACCAGACCGGGCTCATGCTTTTCAGCCCGTCCTGGTCCTTTCTGTCCATGATTGCGACAAACCGTTTCGTGACATCGTAGAGATTGCGGACGAACGGAATGCGCTCCATCAAAGAATCAATGAGAAAGCGGACCCGGCTTTCCAGCCGGGATTCGACACCGAGCCCGAGCAGATAAATCAGCCCGATCACGACGATCGCCCCAAAGGCATAGGCGACGATAGTCGAATCCGACAATCGGAACCCGATCGAGATCAAGATGCGCCCGATCGCGCTGTTCGGACCCACATAGCCGTAGATGAAGGTCCCGACCCACACGATGACGGTGATCGTCACCGCCAGCGGCAACAGGACGAAAAACCCGGCCAGAAACGTACGGAAGCGACTGATCATCA
>JAFASL010000862.1 GCA_019244535.1 Alphaproteobacteria bacterium | reverse complement strand
TGCATCGGATGTGTGAGGTCCCTCCGACGCGAACGGGAGTGACCCATCAGAGCCCGATCACCAGCAGAGGGACCTAGCCCTACCTCGCTTCGGATCCCAACTACTCGCACATCGGCACGAACTGACCTACAACCAATCGGGGCCAAGGTCCTTCTTGATCGCTCGGCCGCTGCCGCAAGGTCGACGCGATCGACAAACAAGGTGAAGTGCTTCACCACGAGAAGTGCGTGAAATTTCTCGTGGCGCGTCCGCCGAAGCCGAACATCATGGCTTTCCCCTCAGAATCGGCCACGCTGCTATCGTCAATGACCGCAGCGGATCCTATCGTGGCGCTGGCATCGCCGGCATTAGGCGGTGAGACCATGCCGCAGAGTGCGGCCATCAATTGCTGTCAGGGGTCAAAGCCAGAAGCCGCACGGCCGCTGTAGTAAGGTCGGCGGTGCGGTCAGTTAGACCCGCTGAATTGAAACAACGATTTAAAACGGCGGGTAGCGGAGAGATTAGGCCGCCGGAGCCGAGAGACGGAACCGCCCTTTGGGCCGCGATCAACAGGAGGCGAGCCGGTCCCAACAGCCGGCGGTGTCGCGCGGCAAGTTCCGCTTGGCAATGCGTTCACTCGGGGTGCGCTCGAACTCTTCGACCATGGAGATATAGCGCGGGTTCTGGTACGGCGCGAGCCGCTCGCCCAGCCATCGCGACAGCGCGGCCGGGCGGATCGTCGTGCCGGCACGCGGCTGCACGAATAATTTGATGTCCTGCTCGCCGATTTCAGCAGCGACGCCGATCATCGCGCAATCTTCGATATCGGGATGCGCCACCGCGATCCGTTCGACTTCCCGGGCCGACACGTTCTCGCCGCGGCAGCGCACGCTGTCGCCGAGTCGGCCGAGGAAATAGAGGTTACCGGCATCGTCGAACCGGCCGAGATCGCCAGTCCACAGCGCCCCGTCGCGGAGAGCCCGCGCGCTCGCCTCCGGGTCGCGGAAGTAACCGGCGAACAACGCCTCGGGACAATGCGTCCGCACGACGATCTCGCCGCTCTGGCCAGGCGGAACGGGCTGACCCTCGTCGCCTCGTAACTCGACTTGGAGCCACGGCACCGGCTTTCCGACTGAGCCGACCACGCCCGTGGTATTGTACGTCGTGATGCTCGAGGCTTCAGTCATGCCGTAGGCCTCGCAGATCTCGACCCCGAATCGCTGCCGGAAGGACTCCCAGATGTCCGATGGGCAGCCGCCGCCCCAGGCGATCCGTACACCGTGATCGCGGTCCTGCAATGACGGCGGCTGTTTCAACAGCACCTGCAGCACCCCGCCGAGATAATGGATATGGGAGGCGCCATACTGCAGCGCCTGATGCCAAAAATTGCTGGCGCTGAAGCGGTTAACCATCGCCAGCGTCACCTCGCGTATCAGCGGTAGCACGAGCATCTGCGCCCCGCCAATGTGGTACAGCGGCTCCCACACCAGGAATACGTCCCCGGGCTGCGGCTCGGTCAAAAGCGCGACGGCCTCGCCGGCGAAGCGCAGCATCGCATGCGACAACAGCACGCCTTTCGGGCTGCCGGTCGTGCCAGAGGTGTAGCAGATCGCGAGGCAATCGCCGGGCGTCGGCAGCGCTTCCGCAAATCCCGCGCCGGTTGCGAGCCAGTCGTCGAGACCGTCACTGCCGCTCGAAGCGCCGTGTATGACGATCCGCGCGGGATCGACGGCGCCGGAATCCCTGATCGTCGGCACGAGCTCGGCATCGGCGATCGTCAGCGCCGGCTCGGAGTGACAGAGAATGTACCCGAGGCCAAGCCCGCGCAGCTGCGCGTTGATCGGCACCCAGACCGCGCCGGCGCGGGCGATGGCAAGCACCGTCGCCAGCGCCGCGGGGCTGTTGCGCATCATCACCGCGACGCGGTCGCCGCGCGCGAGACCGCGCTCGTGCAACGTCGTTGCGACGCTGTCCACTTGCCGTGCCAGCCCGCCGAACCGGATCGGCTCCCCGTCGAAGAGCGCGAATACGGTTTCCGGCGTCGCTTGAGCCTTTGCAACAAAGAGATCCAGAAATCCCTCGGCGGTCATCGGCCGCGCTTCGCCGCGCGGTCGGCGAAAAACTTATCCATCATCCGCGCGGGTTCGCCGCTGGCAAACGACTCGCGCTGGACCCGCATGCCGGCGTCCAGACAGTCGCGAAATCCAAATTCGGTCACCTCGCGAAACCGCGCCTTGTTGAGACGCATCGCGACTGGCGGCTTTGTCGCCAGTTCCTCGGCAAGTGCGACTGCCGTTGGCAGCACGTCCTCGCTCGGCACCAGTCTGTTAATGATGCCTATTGCGACGCACTCGTCGGCGTTCATCATGCGCCCAGTAAGCGTGAGATCGATCGTGCGCGCGAGACCCAGCATCTCACGCATGATCCACGGGCCGGTCGTGCTGGCGATGCCGGAATCGATCTCCGGCTGACCCATACGGACGTTCGGATGACCGATCCGGAAATCGGCCAGCAGCGCGACCTGGAACGCTGATCCCGCGGCCACTCCGTTCAGCGCCGCGATAAACGGCTTCGACAGGCTGCGGATCAGGTCGTAAAGCGATTCCCACTCGCCAATCCATTCGACAGCCCGGTCGGGATCGAATGCCATTGTCTCTGCGAGGTCCTGGCCGGCGCTGAACGCCTCACCGGCGCCGGTCAGCACGATCGCACGGACCGCCGGGTCGGCCTCGAACTCCCGCAAGACCGTCATCAATTCGGCTCGCATGGGCTCGTGCCAGGCATTCAGTGTCTTCTGCCGGTTCAGCGTGACGATCGCGACGTTGCCGCGACGCTCGGTCAGGATGAATTCGGCCATGGGTTGCCTCTGGTATCAAATGCCGGCCGTCGCGGCCGCGGGCGGGCGAGATTGCGTCGCTTCGCCGGCGATGACAATAAGGGCCGGCTCTGCAAGGTATGCGAACAATGACTGATCCCGTCGACGTGCTGATCCTCGGTACCGGGAATTTCGCCGCCCGCATTCTGTTCGACCTCGCCGCGACGGCAAAATCGCTCACGGTTGCGGTGGCTGGGCGGAACCGTTTGCGGGTCGACTGGCTGCGCAGCGCGGCGAAGGCTCGGGCGCATATCTTTGGCCGTCAGACCCGCTGCACCGGGCATCTGATCGACCTTTTGCAGGACGGCGCTGCCGAGGCGCTGCTTGGCGAGCTTCGCCCGGCCGTCACAGTCCAGGCGGCCTCTTTGCAGCCGGCTGCGGTGATCGCAGGCGCCACCAACGCCTGGACCCAGCTGGTTGCCGAAGGCGGGCTCAGCACGACCGCGGTGTTCCAGGCGCGACTTTCGGTCCGCGTCGCGCGGGCGCTCGTGCTCGCGCATCCCGCTGGGCGGCTGGTCAATTCCTGCTTTCCGGATGTCGTCAACGGAATCATCGCCGCCGCCGGCCTGCCGATCGCCTGCGGCATCGGCAACATTTCGATCCTAGCGCATGCGTTTGCCGCCGCGTTGCCGGACCGGCCGCGCCGAGACCTCAAGGTGCTAGCGCATTACCAGACGATCGCGCCGTGGCGCCGCCCGCCGGCCGAGCGGAACGGCCCACTGCCGCGGGTGTGGATTGGCGGCGCAGAAATCGATGACGCGCTCGCCCGCTTCGCCGCGGTGCAGCTGACGCCGGAGCCGGTCATCGACATTTCCGGCGCGAGTGGCGTTCCGCTGATTCGAGCACTTGCGCGCGGCACCGATTGGACCGGGCACGCGCCCGGACCGAACGGTCTCGCTGGCGGCTATCCCGTTCGCTGCCACGCCGGTGAGGTCGAACTCGACCTGCCGCCGGGATTAAGTGGCGATGAGGCAATAAGTTGGAACGCCTCGTTCGAGGTACAGAAGGGGCTAGTCGTCGAGAGCGGCCAAGTCCGCTACACCGGGCGGCTTTACGATCGCTTGCGCGCCGTGTCCCCGACCCTCGCCGAAGGCTTTCCTATCTGCGACATCGATGCCGTCTACG
>JAFASL010000218.1 GCA_019244535.1 Alphaproteobacteria bacterium | reverse complement strand
AGCGGCCGCAGCCGGCAATACTCGCTCTGATCGCTTCCGGCTATACGCCAATCTATCCCTGCCATGTCGCGCCGCGCGACATGCGGCAGCATCCGATCGGCACCGGCCCTTTCAAATTTGTCGAGTTCAAGCCCAACGAGAGAATCAGGCTCGCGCGCAATCCCGACTATTGGAAACCAGGACGGCCGTATCTTGACGGCATCGAATATACGATCATCCGCAATCTCTCGACTGCGATATTGGCTTTCGTCGCCGGTAAGTTCGACATGACTTTCGCATACAGCGTAACCGAACCACTTCTCAAAGAGGTGAATAACCAGCGGCCCGACGCAATCTGCGAATTGGCACCAATCGGCGTCAATCGCAGCCTGATCGCCAATCGGGACAAACCGCCCTTTGACAACCCCGATCTGCGGCGTGCGATGGCATTGAGCTTTGATCGCAAGGCTTTTATCGACATCATCACGGAAGGAAAGGGTGACATTGGCGGTGTCATGCAGCCGCCACCCGAAGGTCTTTGGGGAATGCCCCCGGAGATCCTGAAAACCCTGCCGGGCTACGATCCCGATATACAGAAGAACCGCACGGATGCTCGCCTGATCATGGAGAGGCTCGGCTACGGACCCGCTAAACGGCTCAAAGTCAACGTGTCGGTGCGCGATCTTCCATTCTTCCGCGACCCGGCGGTGATCATGATCGACCAGTTGAAGGCAGTGTACATTGACGGCGAACTGGAAATGATCGATACCGCGAATTGGCTACCCAAGGTGATGCGCAAGGACTACATCATTGGGCTCAGCCCTGTCGGAGGCGGGCCCGACCCCGACCAGAACCTCTACCTCAATTACGGCTGCGTCGGCGAGCTAAATTATAACGGTTACTGCAACCCCGAGGTGGATAAACTGATTGATCAGCAATCTAGCGAGACTGACCAGGAGAGGCGTAAGAAACTGGTGTGGGAGATCGAACGAAGATTGGCCGAGGACGGCGCCCGGCCGATCATCTTCTACGACCGCCGCGCGACTTGCTGGCAGCCCCACGTGAAGGGCCTGACGATCATGGTCAACAGCATCGCAAACGGTGCGCGTATGGAAGACGTCTGGCTCGACCAGTAGAGTTCGCCGGCTCCGTTTTCTCTCAATATTGCGGTAACGCAGCAATCCTCATCGACCAACTCAAAGAGGCCTGGCACTGATGAGCAAGAAGCTAGAGTCGAAATCTGCCCGTCTGCAGGCCCTGATCCATCGCCGAGACAAGATTTTGTCCGTGCTGCACCCGCCCACTGCGGCGCATGCCCGGATCATGGAGAGGGCGGGTTGCGAGGCGTTGTTTGTCGGCACCGGCGGAGTGGTGGGCGCCTATACCGGCTTGGCCGATGTCGGCACCGCAACGATGAGCGAGTGCGTGACGATAGCGGGTTGGATCGCCGACAGTGTGTCGATCCCCGTGATCATGGACGGCGACACTGGTCATGGCGGCATCATGGCGGTGCGCCGGATGGTGCGGGAATGCATTCGCGCCGGCATCGCCGGAATCCGCATTGACGACCAGCCGATCGAGGGCAAGCGCAAGACCCAGAGTGCCGGTGTCGAGGTCGTGCCACTTCACCAGGCAATCGCCCGATATCGAGCGGCGGTCGACATGAAGAACGAGCTCGACCCGAATTTTGTCGTAATGGCGCAATGCTACGCCCGGGACGCGCCAAACGGGACACTGGAAAACACTATCGCGCGGTTACGGGCTTACCGCGAGGAAGCCGGAGTTGACTGGGTGCAGTTCGAATCTCCCCATTCCGTCGATGAGATCAGAGTGGCGCGAGCGGCAGTGACGGGACCCTTTTCTTTCATGAAGGGGAAGCTTGACCGTTATCTTGATCTGGACGAGCACCTGGCGCTCGGCGTCACGATCGCCTGGTATCCCGGTTTCACCCACCACGTCACCTGGGCCGCGCTCTGGGATTTTATGATCGCCTTCCAGTCCGACGGCGTGAAGGCGTGGAATGCATTTGTCGAGAGCCGCCAAGATCGGCCCTACCCTCTGCCCGAAGTGCCGGAGCATGGTGAAAGCGGCGCGAAGCAGAGGGCTCTCGAGCAACGCTACTTTCCCTCAGCGGACCCGCACCGATAGACTTAACGCCTAATTCGGGAGGGATGAGCGATGGCCCGCGACGGCTATAGGATCTTCGACTCGGACACCCATGTTGGCCCAGATGCACGCGTTCTGGCAGGCTATCTCAGCGCGGCAGAAAGGGAGAGGCTGCGGAGCTGGGACCCATACAAGTCTTACGGCCGCGCCGGGCACGAGACCTACACCAAGGGCCAGCGTCGCTACTGTCGACGGCTCGGGACAGCTGAACCCGACGACGCGCCGGGCGGCTATATGGCGGGCTTCATCGGGGTAAAGCGCACACGCGAGCCTTCACCGCTCGTCGATTCCGATCCGGCCGAACGTGTTAAGGACATGGATCATGAAGGCGTCGACGTAAACCTGACGCTCCCCTCAGGGTGGTTTGGAACTTGGACTGCCGGCGATGATGTGCCGCTCGAAATGGCGATGTACCGGGCTTATCACCGTTGGATGGCCGATTACTGTGCCGCTTATCCGAACCGCCTTGGGGGCGTGATTCTTGCCGGCGCTCGCGACATCGACAGTGCGCTCGCCGAGATCCACCGCTGGGGCACAG
>JAFASL010000799.1 GCA_019244535.1 Alphaproteobacteria bacterium | reverse complement strand
GCATTAGATCTCGCCATGGCCGCCGATAATTCCGTTCAATCCACCGCCGCGCGTGATCGATAAGGTGCATGTAGTGCACGCCCGACGGGCAAGTCGTCATGCAAGCGAGGCAAGAGAGACATCGGTCGATGTGCTTCACTGTATCGGCATTGACTTTGCCGCTGGCGAGCATGTCCTTGATGAGGTAAATGCGTCCGCGCGGGCTGTCGAGCTCATCGCCAAGCAGGACGTATGTCGGGCAGTTCGCAGTGCAGAACCCGCAGTGAGTGCAGGTCCGCAACACTTTTTCTGATTGTTTGGTGTCGGGATCGGCAAGCTGTTCGGGCGTGAAATCGGTCCGCACTGGTCAAACTCCTTCGACCATGCGTCCGGGATTGAGAATCCGGCGCGGATCGAATGCCTCCTTGATCCGCACTGCCAATGACGCCAATGGCGCGGGCTGCGGTTCGAATACCGCGATCGATCGACGCAGCTCGGGCGAACCTTTGATCAAAGTGGCGTGGCCAGTGCCTCGCCCGTCTGCCCCGCGGATTGCTGCTCGGACCACCGCTGCACCGCCATCGTCAGCGCCAGCGATTGCCACCCAAATGAGGCCGCCCGCCCAATCGAGATACCATTTTGTATCGAGACTGCGAGCGATTCCCTCGCCCAGCTCGGGTCCGCGACTCGGCGCGACCGAGACCCGCCAGATGACTCGGTCCTCGCTCTCAGCAAGCGGCCGAACATCTCGAATAGCTTGCCAGAACGCGGTGGAAGCTTTGTCGTAGAGCAAATTCGTTTCGCAATCCGATGCCAGTTCGGCCAAGAGCTGCTCCCGCCGGGATATGACCGAGGGGAAGGGACCTTCGAGGCGAACCGCTGCGATGCCGGTTAGCGCAGAAACAAGGGCCAAACCGAGCGTCGAGGAATCCTCAATGTAGACGGCGCCCGATACCTCATTTGGTGAGGCGAGGGCTTGGCGAAGGCGTTGGCCCGCGGAGGCGGCGTCGAGCCCGCACAGCAGTATTGTGCACGCGGTTTCTGGCTGCGGCAGGACTTTGATGGTGACTTCCTCGATGGCGGCAAGCGTCCCATAGGAACCGGCCAACAATTTGCAAAGGTCGTAGCCGGTGACGTTTTTGACGACTTTACCGCCCGCCTTGAAAACCTCGCCACGTCCGCTTACGCCTCGAAAGCCGAGAAAGTAATCACGCGCCGCACCTGCCTTGATTCGGCGGGGGCCGGACAGATTGCAGGCGAGCACACCGCCCAAGGTCCGCCGGTGCGCAGCGCTTGCCGGCAAACCGAGAAGGGTCCCCCAATCGGGCGGCTCAAAGGCCAGCATCTGCCCGGCCGCAGCGAGCGCCGTTTCAATTTCTTCGATCGGGGTCGCGGCGGCGGCGGTTAGCACGAGTTCGCTCGGCTGGTAATCACGGATGCCCGTGATTCCGGAGAGGTCAAGTGATCGGGGCAGTTGGAGCGGACGACCGAGCCCGCGTTTCGAGCCTCCGGCAATGAGTTCGAGAGGCTCGCCCGATGCAAGCGCTTCGCCGACGGCATCGCGTAGTTCGCCGAGATCGGTGGGGGCGAGGCTACTCATGGCCCCCTATCGGTTCAGAAGCGTGGCAGATCCGGGAAGGGCAGCCGGCCGCCATGGACATGAAGCCGACCAAGCTCCGCGCAGCGATGCAGCTGCGGGAACACCTTGCCGGGGTTTAGCAGCCCATCGGGATCAAACGCGCATTTCAGCCGCTGCTGATGCCTCAAGTCGAACTCGTCGAACATCGTTCCCATGAGGTCGCGTTTTTCGACACCGACCCCGTGCTCACCGGTGAGGACGCCACCCACCTCGACGCATAACCGTAGGATATCGGCTCCAAACGCCTCGGCTCGTTCAACTTGGTCGGGGCTGTTCGCGTCATAAAGAATGAGCGGGTGAAGATTACCGTCGCCCGCATGAAATACATTGGCGACCCCCAGCCGGTAGTGGTCGGATAGCACTCGCATGCGGCTGAGGACTTCCGCCAGGCGCGACCGGGGGATTGTGCCATCCATGCAGTAATAATCAGGCGATATCCGGCCGACCGCCGGAAAGGCAGCCTTACGGCCCGACCAAAAGGCGAGCCGCTCGGCCTCATCGCGGCTGGCCCGGATGGCAGATGCATTATGATCGCGCGCGATCCCCTCGACCTTTCCGATCAGGTGATCAACCTCCGGCGGCGGACCGTCCAGTTCAACGATCAGCAATGCCTCGACGTCGAGCGAATAGCCGACCTTCACAAAGGCTTCAGCGGCATGGATCGCCGGCCGATCCATCATTTCCATTCCCGCCGGGATGATCCCGGCAGCGATCACTGCAGCGACGCAACCGGCGGCATCCTCGGTCTTCGAAAAACCGACCAACAGCGCCCGCGCCGTGGTCGGCTTGGGAAGAATGCGCACGGTCACCTCGGTGACGACGCCGAGCAAGCCCTCGGACCCGGTCATCACGCCGAGCAGATCATAATTCTCGGCGTCGAGATGTTTGCCGCCGAGCCGGATCACCTCTCCGTCCATCAGCACTACTTCGATGCCGAGGATGTTATTTGTCGTAAGCCCATATTTAAGGCAGTGCACCCCGCCTGAATTTTCCGCGACATTGCCGCCGATCGTACAGGCTATCTGGCTCGACGGATCCGGCGCGTAATAGAAGCCGGCGCTCTCCACGGCTTTGCTGATTGCCAAATTGGTGACGCCGGGCTGAACAACGGCGCAGCGGTTATCATAGTCGATTTCGAGAACGCGATTGAATTTTGCCATGCCGAGAAGGACGCCATCGGCCAACGGCAATGCGCCGCCCGAGAGAGAAGTACCAGCGCCGCGCGGGACGACCTTCACACCCATTTGCTTACAGAATCGAAGCACTCCCGCGACCTGCTCTACGGTCGAGGGCAGGACGACGACCAGCGGAAGCTGCCTGTAGGCGGTCAATCCGTCGCTCTCGTAGACCCGCCGTTCGGCTTCGGAAACGATGACGCCTTCACCCGGAACGATGCGGCGGAGTTCCTCGACGATGCTAGCGCGGCGTTCGATGACCGTCGCATCTGGGGTCGGCATTCTCATCCGAGGCGCCCCAGCGCCATAGACCTACTCAGCCTTGGCGAGCCTTATACCGTGGATTGGCCTTGTTGATGACATAGACTCGTCCTTTGCGGCGGACAATGCGGCAGCTCTTGTCCCGCTTTTTCAATGTTTTCAGGGAATTGACGATCTTCATATCCGTAGCCCTTGGCGAGGGCTGAAACATAGGCAGCAGCCTGAACAGAGTCAAACCGGCCGGATGCCGACTGGGTGCCTCGCTTCTGGGGCGTCCCGCAGGATTTGTGGTCAGCCCGACCCCGCCAGGGCGAAGTTTTGGTCGCGGCGGCGCAGTTCGGCGAGGTCGTTGCGGCCGGATAGGAAGGATTTAATGTTGCGTGTGGCCTGACGCAGGCGCTGGCGGTTCTCGACGAGCGCGATACGGACGAACCCTTCGCCATATTCGCCAAAGCCGATGCCCGGGGATACCGCGACGTTTGCTTGCTCAAGCAGCAGCTTGGAGAATGCGAGACTCCCGATTCCCTTGAAGGCGGGCGGGATCGGGGCCCAAGCAAACATCGTCGCGCCGGGCGCCGGCATATCCCAGCCGGCTTGCTGCAAACCGTCGATCAGAACATCGCGGCGTGCTCTGTAGCGCTCGCGGATCTCGGCGATACAGTCCTGCGGACCATTCAATGCGGCGGTGGATGCCACCTGTATCGGCGTAAACGCCCCGTAATCAAGATAGGATTTGACACGCGCCAATGCCGCAATAAGCCGCGCATTGCCGACCGCGAAACCGATGCGCCATCCGGCCATCGAATAGGTCTTGCTGAGTGATGAGAACTCGACGGCGATATCCCGAGCGCCCGGAACCTCGAGAATCGAAGGCGGCGGCTTGCCGTCGAAATAGATCTCGGCGTAGGCGAGATCCGACAGCACGATGATGTTGTGGCGCCGACAGAAGGAAACGACCTCTCCGTAAAAGTCGAGGTCGACCGTTTGGGCCGTCGGATTGGCGGGAAAATTGAGGACGATCGCAAGTGGCGCCGGCACGCTATGCCGGACCGCCTTCTTCAGCTCGCTGAGAAAGTCGAATTCAGGGTCCACCGGAACGTGGCGTATCGAGGCCCCCGCCATGATAAAGCCAAAAGCGTGGATCGGATAACAGGGGTTTGGAACAAGGACGATGTCGCCGGGTGCGGTGATCGCTTGCGCGAGGTTGGCGAGACCTTCCTTTGACCCGAGCGTGACGATGACCTCGCGCTCGGGGTCGAGCTCGACGTTGAAACGGCGCGCGTAATATCCGGCGCAGGCACGCCTCAGTCCCGGGATCCCGCGCGATACCGAATATCCGTGGGTCCTCGGGTTTTGCACTGCCTCGACGAGCTTGGCGACTATGTGAGGTGGGGTAGGACCATCGGGATTGCCCATCCCGAGGTCGATAACGTCGCGCCCGGCGGCTCGCGCCTGGGCCTTCAACGCGTTGACTTCGCTGAAGATGTAAGGCGGCAGACGTTTGATGCGGTAGAACTCTTCGGGCATGACGCTTTCGGCTACACGTGAACGCCCCTTTTTTAAGCGCGTAAGCGGTATTTGGCGAGCGCTATACGCAGCGCGATAATTTGGTGGGAGAGCGAGATCCCATACCGCTCCGTTTGGCGGCCTTGTGCCGACCACCAGCCGAATGAGATCCGGTCTCACTGACAAAATCGGAGATCGTCCCGCTCGCTCTCGTAATCTTCCATGGCCTGATGAAGGACGCTATCGGAAGGCAAGGCGCGCAGTGCTTGCGAGATTTTCTTCAGCGTCGCCTCGTCATAGGCGACCGGTTTGGGGCATTTGCAGGAGGCATCGCGTTGAGCGCTACAGCCAATCAAAGAGAAAACTGCAATGATCACCAGGGCACGGATCTCCCCTCCCGGTAACCTCCACATATCACGCTCCTGCTATGCACGCGGTATACGCCACAACCGATATCTCGCACATCC
>JAFASL010000762.1 GCA_019244535.1 Alphaproteobacteria bacterium | reverse complement strand
TCCTCGGGCGGCATCGAGGCCAGCCGGTCGTAATACGCTTTGCGCCGCTCGATGCTCGCCTTCTCTGTGGGGGAAAGACCGGGGGCGGCCAGCTGGCGCGCAAGTCGCGCCTGGCGCTGCTCCAGGTCGCGCGCGCGGAAATCGCGGTATTGGTCGAAGGTAATCATTTCCGTAACCGCGGCATCGGGTTGGGAGACCCGTTGTGCAACCGCCGGCCAGTGCCACCATGCGGCCACGAGCAGAATCGCCGCTGCGGTCGGAAGCGTCAATTTGATCATCGTCGTCTCCTGAAAGGTTCGCGCCCTGCCTGCAGTTAGAACAAAACATGATCAAATTGCAAGCGAAAACAGCTTCGACTGCCGCGTTCGCCTATCCCCTCACGCGTAGAGACGCTCTTTCTCGAGCCCGTCATACAGATGAGCGACGAACTCGCCGTAGCCGTTCCACTTGACTGTCGGCACCCGCTCGTTGGTGCCGAGGACCCGCTCGGTCGCCTGGCTCCAGCGCGGATGGGGAACCTCGGGATTGACGTTCGCCCAGAAGCCGTACTCGCTGCCCTGCACGGTTTCCCAGAAGGATACGGGCCGTTTTTCGGTGAACGCGAAGTGAACGATCGACTTGGTCGATTTGAAGCCGTATTTCCACGGCAACACGAGGCGCAACGGCGCCCCGTCCTGCTTCGGAACGGGCTTGCCGTACATGCCGGTCACGAGAAAAGCGAGCTCGTTTCCCGCTTCGGCAATCGTGACCCCCTCGATGTAGGGCCACGGATACCAGAATTCCTTTTGGCCGGGCGCGATTTTGGGATCGAGAAACGTTTCCATCTGGACGTATTTCGCCGAGCCCAGCGGTTTGGCGAAATCGACCAGGGCCGACATCGGGAAGCCGCTCCACGGCACCGTCATCGACCAGGCCTCGACGCAGCGGTGCCGATAGAGCCGCTCCTCGAGGAGCATCTTTTTCAACAACTCATCGACATCGATGGTGATTGGTTTCTCGACCAGCCCGTCGATCTTGACTGTCCAGGGCCGGATATTCAGCGCTTGGGCCTCAGCCGCGATCGATTTCTGCGAGCCGAATTCGTAAAAGTTGTTGTAGGTCGTGGCGAGCTTCTCGTCGGTCAGCGGCCGGTCGAGCGTGTAGCGCGGATTGCGTTTGCCCGGATCTCCGTCGGCGGCTTGCTCAATCGGGCTGCGAAGTCGCGGAACCAGTATCGGTCCTGCCACCAGCATTTTGATGAGACTTCTTCGCCCGAGGAATGCGGCCTCGGGCGTCGCCTCGCTCTCCCGCAATTCCCAGCCTCTTCTGCGCCGGATCAACACGGCCGCACCTCGCCATCGTTGCAACCCAGAATTTGGAACGGCAGGCGCAGGCGCCAAGTCACGCTTTCGCGATCAATCCTACTGCGCGGCATCCTCTGTGCGCGACGCGAGCACCTTTTCCGCGGGCCTGCCGGTCAGCTCCTGCATGTGATCGAATTGGTGCGCAAAGCTGCCAACCCCCATTGTCAGTGAGCGCAGCTCGACGATCAGGTCGTGCAGTTCGCTTTGCGGCAGATGCGCGCTGACGACGTCCCAGCCGGGCCAATCCGGCTTGGCATCGTACCCCAGGATCTGGCCGCGCCGTCCTGAGACCAATCGCTGAACCCGGGCGGTGAACGCATTCGGCACGGAGATTTCCACCGAGTCGATCGGCTCGAGCAGGATCGGCTCGCATTTCGGCAATGACTCCTGGATCGCCTGGCGTCCTGCAGTCTTGAACGCTTGGTCCGAGCTGTCGACGGTGTGAAACTGACCGGTGATCAGATTGACCGCGACATCGACAACCGGAAATCCCAGCGGCCCGTGCCGCAACGCCTCGGTCACACCTTCCTCGACGGCCGGGATGTAATTGCGCGGGATCGCGCCGCCGACGACACTGTCGGTGAACGTGAAACCCGAGCCGCGCGGCAGCGCCTTGATCTCGACCGTGACATCGGCAAACTGACCATGCCCGCCGCTTTGACGCTTGAAGCGGGAATGCTGCTGAGCGCCTCGCCGGATCGTCTCTTTATAGGGAACCGCGGCGCGCCTGCCGTTGACCGCGAGGTTGTGGCGGTTGCGTAGGCGGTCGATCGCGATCTGCAGGTGAATATCGCCCTGCCCCCACAGCACCATTTCCTGAGTGTCGGCGTTCTGCTCGAGCTCGAGAGTGGGGTCCTCCTCGATCAATTTGCCGATCGCGCCGGTCAGCTTCACGTCGTCCTGGCGGCGCTCTGACGTGATGGCCAGACCGAAAACCGGCTGCGGGCGTTCCGGCGGCGGCAACGGCGCCGCCTTGCCTGACGGGGTCAGGATAGTGCCGGTCGCGATCTCCTCCATCCGGGTCAGCCCGACGACCTCGCCGGCCTGGGCGGAGGCCACCTTCTCCTGCTGCGCGCCGACCAGGCGCAGCAGGCCGGCGACGCGGCTGCCGTTGAGCACCATGCCCTCGGTGATCGTGCCGCGCCACACACGCACCAGCGAGAGCTTGCCGGTGTGCGGCAGGTGATAAGTCTTGAAGACCTGAGCCAAAGGCTCGCCCTCGGGAGCAATTCCCAGCCGTTCTGCGGTCTCCTGCGGCGACGGCGCCTCATGCCGCAACGCCTTCCACAGCCGGCGGATGCCATGGTCAGCGAGCCCGGAGCCGAGAAACACCGGGACAACCTGCGCGCCTTTCAGCGTGCGCGTCAGATGCTTGTAGATTTCCTCCTTGGGCGGCTCGACCTCTTCGAGCAACTGCTCGAGGAGCGCGTCGTCGAAATCGGCGAGCTTTTCGATCAGGCCGGTGCGCGTCGCCCGTTCCTGGTCCCAGAAATTATCGGGCAGCGGGCTCAGGTCCGACGGCTGGCCCGGTCGATAACGATACGCCCGCTCGCTGACCAGGTCGACATAGCCGGTAATCTCACCGTCGTTCCCGCGCAACGGCACTTGGCGGAGCACGAGCGGGCGCTCGGAGACCGATTGCAGAGCCGCCAGCAGATCCCGCACCCGCGCGCTGGCGGTAGCCATCTTGTTGATGAAGATCATGTGCGGGATCTTGTGCCGGTCGAGAAAACGCAGCAGCGCGCTGATCGTCAGCGCCCGCTCGACCTCGGGCTCGACGACGACCACGGCGACGTCGCTGACCAGCAGCGCGCCTTGTGCTTCGTGGAGCAGCTCGACCGAGCCAGGGCAGTCTAAGATCGTCCAGCGGTCGCCGAGAAAGCTCGCATTGGCCATATTGAGCTCGGTCGACATCTGGCGAGCGCGCGCTTCCGGCGAGTGGTCCCCAACCGAATTGCCGTCGCGCACGCTGCCGCGCCGACTGGTGCTGCCGCTGGCATGCAGCAGCGCCTCGAGCAGCGTGGTCTTGCCCGACAA
>JAFASL010000675.1 GCA_019244535.1 Alphaproteobacteria bacterium | reverse complement strand
GGACGTGCTGACCATCGGTGCCAATGGGCACAGCGTGCGCGCGCCGTTTTTTGTTCTGCCGGGGCAGGCGCCCGACTGCATCACCTTGCCGCTCGGGTTCGGCCGGCGAGCCGGCGGGCTCGGCGTCGATGTCGGCTTCGACGCATACCCATTACGCAGCATCGAGTCGCCGTGGCTCGCGCAGGCCACTCTCAGCAAGACCGGCGATACGTGGCGCCTCGCCACGACACAAGGGCATGACCGCGTTGCGGGGCGCGATCTGATCCATGAGGGCACGCTCGCCGAATATCAGAAGAACCCGCAATTTCTCCAGCAGCAGAGAAACGAGGAATCGCTTTATCCCAGCTACAGCTACCCGCGCCATGCCTGGGCAATGGCGATCGATCTGAACTCCTGCATCGGCTGCCAGGCCTGTGTCGTCGCCTGCCAAGCCGAAAACAACGTGCCGGTCGTCGGCAAAGATCAGGTGCTGGCCGGCCGGGCCATGCATTGGCTGCGCGTCGACCGCTACTATTCCGGCGCACCCGACACGCCGGATGTCGCGTTCGAGCCGATGCCATGCATGCAGTGCGAGAATGCGCCCTGCGAAGTAGTCTGTCCGGTGCATGCGACGGTCCACGACCACGACGGCCTCAACCTGATGGTCTATAACCGCTGCGTCGGCACGAGGTTCTGCTCCAACAACTGCCCGTACAAGGTCCGGCGCTTCAATTTCTTCGCCTATACGGAGAAGCAAGACCGACCGGCGGAATCGTGGAACCCGCAGGTCACCGTGCGCGGCCGCGGGGTGATGGAAAAATGCACCTATTGTATCCAGCGGATCCGCACCGCACAGATCGACGCCGACCGGGAAGACCGCTCCGTTCACGATGGGGAAATTGTCACGGCGTGCCAGCAAAGCTGCCCGACGCAGGCGATTATCTTCGGGAACCGAAATGATCCGCAGAGCGCGGTCGCCCGCCGCAAAGCCAGCTCGCTCGACTACGTGCTGCTCGAAGAACTCAATACCCGGCCGCGCACCAGCTACTCCGCGCTGATCCGCAACCCCAATCCGGCGATCGGAGGCGAGAAGGCATGACCGTCATCGACCTTCCGCCCGAGGCTCCGATCGTCGAGCCGGGGGTCGATCTGCGGTCAGTGAGCGCCACAGTCGCCGACCGCGTGCTTCAGCCGAAGGCACCGCGCTGGTGGTGGATCGGCTTCGGGTTGTCGCTGACTCTGTTGATGGTTCTCGTCGTCGCGGTGTTTTGGCTGTTTCTCAACGGGATCGGCGTCTGGGGCGTCGGGATCCCGGTCGCCTGGGGCTTTGCGATTGCCGAATACGTCTGGTGGATCGCGTTGGCGAGCGGCGGCACGATCGTCTCGGCGCTGTTTTACCTGACCCGCTCGCCGTGGCGCTCGGCAACCAACCGGATCGCCGAGTCTATGCTGCTTGCGGCGGCGGCGTGCGCCGGCCTGATGCCGATCCTGCATCTCGGCCGTCCCGGCCTCTTCTATTGGCTATTCCCGTATTCGACGGTGATGGGGGTGTGGCCGCAGGTGCGCAGCCCGCTGTGGTGGGATTTCATCTGCCTGCTCTGCTACATCCTGATGTCGATTATGTTCTACTACACCGGGCTGCTGCCCGACGTGGCCACTGTGCGCGACCTGGCGCAGCACCGGCGCAAGCAGATTTTTTACGGGATTCTTGCGCTCGGTTGGCGCGGCACGGCGCGGCATTGGCGCAACCAGCAGGTCGTCTACTACATCATGTGCGCGATCATGGCGCCAATGGTGATCTCGGTGCACAGCGTCGTCGGCCTTGACTTCGCCGGCGGCCTGACGCCCGGATGGCATTCCACCCAATTTCCGCCTTACTTCTTTTTTGGCGCAGTGATTTCCGGCGTCGCGTTGGTGATCATGCTGACGATCGTCGTGCGTCACGGCTACGCGTTCGAGAACGTAATCACGGGCTACCATCTCAATGCGATGGCCAAGGTCATGCTGGTCGGCAGCATCATGCTCGGCTACTCGTATCTGTGGGAGGGGTGGGGGTCGATCTACGGCAGCGACATCGCCGAGCGCACGATGTTCATGGACCGGATTTTCGGTTTTTACGCGCCGGCCTATTGGGTAAAGCTCGTTCTAAACATCCTCGTTCCGCAGCTGCTGTGGCTGCCGGTGGTCCGCCGCAGCGAGCTTCTGCTGTTTCTGATTTCGGGCGGCATCATCGTGGGCATGTGGCTCGAACGATACATCATCGTTATACAGAGCCTGCACCGCAACTACATGCCGTCTTATTGGGGCACGTTCTATCCGACCTTGTGGGACTGGGCGACCTTGGCAGGCTCGATCGGCCTGTTCCTGACCATCTTCTTTCTGATCCTGCGACTGTTGCCAATCGTGTCGATCGCCGAGGTCCGCGAGATCATCGCCAAAGGGGGCTCAAAGTGAGCGAGCCACGCCTATTTGGTCTGGTCGGCCGCTTCGCGTCCGCCGACTCGCTCACCGATGCGGCGCGGCAGCTGCGTTCGCTGGGCTACCGCGAGGTCGAAGCCTACACTCCTTACCCGATCGACGGGCTCGATGAGGTGTTGCGCCCGCGCCGCCGTACGTGGCTACCGTTGCTGATGTTCATCGGCGCCGTTTTCGGTGCCGTTTGGGGCTATTTCATCCAGGCCTGGGACGAAGTTCTGAATTACCCGATCAATGTCGGCGGGCGGCCGCACAACAGCTGGCCGGCATTCGTCGTCGGCACCTTCGAGTTTATGGTGCTGTGTGCGATTGCCGCCGGCTTCTTTGGACTGCTCGCCTCCTGCAGGTTGCCGCGGCTTTATCACCCGATTTTTGCGGCGGACGATTTCGACCGCGCCTCGGTGGACCGGTTTTTCCTGTGCGTAGGGGCCCGTGATCCGAGCTTCGATCCGCGCCGCATTCGCCGTCTCTTTGAGCGCCACGGCGCCGAGCGCGTCAGCGAGGTCGTCGCGTGAGGTTGAAGATCGGCATCACTGGCGCAAGCCTGATTCTGGCACTGGCTGCATGCGACAACATGGCCAACCAGCCGAAGCGGCTGCCTTACACGCTGCCCTATGGGGCCGAGGCCAATTGGCCGGCACTGCCGCCTGCTGGCATTGTCGCTCGCGAAGAGCCGCTGACGCCGCCTGCACCGCCGCCCGTCACGATGGCGCTGCTCGAGCACGGACAGCAGCGTTTCGACATCTATTGCTCGCCATGCCACGCCCGGACGGGCGATGGCCACGGAATGATCGTGCAACGCGGCTTCCCGCCGCCGCCCTCCTATTACATCGACCGCTTGCGCCAAGCGCCCAACGAACATTTCTATGACGTGATGACCCACGGCTACGGCGTCATGTATTCCTATGCCGATCGGGTTTCGCCGGAGGATCGTTGGGCGATCGTCGCCTATATCCGAGCCTTGCAGGCGAGCGTGACCACCGAGGTGGCCGAGGTGCCGGCCGACAAGCGGCAGGCCCTGAAATGATCGCAGACCGCAGCTGGGCCCGGCTGAACCTCGCTGCGCTGGCGGTCCTGGTTCTCGGCATCGCGGGCTGTGTTGTCGGCGTTATCCTCGACGCGGCGTGGTTTTTCCGTGCCTGGCTTGCCACCTTTATCTTTTGGCTAGGCCTGCCGCTCGGCGGGCTGACTTTGGTGCTGGTGCACGATCTAAGCGGCGGCGGGTGGATGGCGACCGCCCGCCCGCTGCTCAATGCGGCGATCATAACGATGCCGCTCGCCACCTTGGCCGGAATCCCGGCCTTTGTCGCATTGCCCGAGCTTTACAGCTGGACGCACCCGGCGCCCAGCCTCGGCAACATCTTCTACCTCAATACCGATGCGTTTCTGCTGCGCTACGCGGTCTACATCGTGCTGTGGAACCTGCTCGCCGCATTTGCGCTGTGGGGGCCGCGCGAAGACGCCGAGCCGATTGCCCCCGCGTTATCATGGATCAGCGGGCTGGGGCTCGTGTTATTGGCGTTTTCCGTCAGCTTTGCCTCGATCGACTGGGTCATGTCGCTGGAGCCGACATTCTGGTCGTCGGTCTTTATGATGACCGCCGGAGCCAACTGGTTCAATACCGGGCTGGCCTTCGTGCTGCTGGCCGTTGCGCTGACCGCGCCCATCAGCCGCCGCGATCACATGGCCGATCTTGCTGCGATTCTGCTCGCGACGACGATCTTCTGGGCCTATGTCGAGTTCTGCCAGTTTCTGATCATCTGGGAAGAGAACCTCAAATCGGAGATCCCTTGGTACCTGCTCCGCATCACCACCCCGTGGGCGCGGGCGCTGTTCATTTCCGTCGGACTTGGGTTCATCATCCCATTTTTCGCGCTGCTCGCGCAGCCGGGCAAGCGCAGCCGCGCCGTGGTGGCGGCGGTATGTGCTCTGATCCTGATCGGCCGCGTCGCGCAGGCGTGGTGGCTGGTTCTGCCCGAATTCGAAAAAACCGGGCCATTGTGGCTCGACGTTGCGGCGATTTTTGTGCTCGGCGCGCTAGTCCTGTTGCTGTTCTTGTGGGCATGGCGCTATGCCGCCTCGCTCACTGCCGGAACGCTCCAGATCCGGAGAGCGGGTCATGGCTGATCTCGAGCGGGTCGAAGACAATCCCGACACTGCGTACGAGCAATCGGATTGGCATATCGGCGCGACCGGATTGGCATATCTCGGCATTTTTGTGATTCTGGTAATCGCCGCGTTTGTGATCATCGCCGCTTTTCCGCGGACCGTTTCCGATGTGAGCCGCAGATTGACGGTCGAACCGGCGCAGCCGCGGCTCCAGACCAATCCCTCGGAGGATCTGGCGCAGTTCCGCGTCGACGAGGACAAGCAGCTCAACAGCTATTACTGGGTCGACAAGCAGAAGGGCATCGTTCACATCCCGATCGAGGAGGCGATGAAAAGAGTCGCCGCAGAAGGGATCGATGGCTTCCCGCGGGGGCAGCCGTGAGCGCCCTGGCGGCAGTGCTTGCCGCAGCGGTGGTGTTGCTGTCTTGGAGCGGGGCGGGCAAAGCCGTCGCGCCCAGCGGGGGAGGGTGGGACGACGGTACCGGATTCGCATTTCAGCCGCATCCGGGCGCGCAGCTGCGGCTCGGCCTTGATTTTGTCGACGAGACAGGCCGCAGGACCGATATTGGGCAATTCTTTGCCGGCAAACCAGTAGTGCTGATGCTCGACTATCCGCGCTGCAAGACGCTGTGCGGGTTGGGTTTGGCGAACCTCGTTGCCGCGCTCGGCGCATTGCCGCTCGCCGCGGGCCGCGATTTCCAGGCGGTCGTGATCAGCATCGATCCGCGCGACCAGCCGGCGGATGTCGCGGTCGCCAAGGCCAAAGCGCTCACCGCCTACCATCACCCTGAAGCCGATGTGGGCTGGCACTTTCTGACCGGCCGGCCCGAGGCGGTACGCGAGGTTGCCGACACCATCGGATTTCCTTTTCGTTACGATGCCGAGCTCGACCAATACATTCATCCCGCCGGTTTCGTCATCGCCGCGCCCGACGGAAGGATCAGCCATTACCAGCTCGGCATCGATACGCAGCCGCACGAATTGCTGGCCGCGCTCACCGATGCGGCCCAGGGCAGGACGGTCGGCCTCGTAACGCGCATCCTGCTGTT
>JAFASL010000177.1 GCA_019244535.1 Alphaproteobacteria bacterium | reverse complement strand
CTGGGCGCCTGCGTTTTGCCGTCACCCTTTTTGTCCGAGTGCGGATTAGATGGCGGTCAATATCGGCAATCCCGCCGAGTACAGCTAGCATCAAGCGCCCGGTGCTGGTGCCGGTGTCGGCCCACGGCTCGGCCAAGGATCGGAATTGCGCTCCGCGTCCACGATGCACCTCACGAGTGGCGAACACGTCGAAGGTGCTGCACGCCAGGCGGTCGATTCGCGTGACCGCCACCACGTCGCCGGGGTCAGCTTGCCGAGCATCCGGTTAAGCTCGCGCCGGTCGGCCCGCGCGCCCGTCACCTTCTCACGGTAGATGTTGCGGCTGCCGCATCCGGCAGCGCGCAACTGCTCAAGCTGGCCGTCGAGGGTCTGCCCGCAGGTTGATAGCGGGCATAGCCGCTAAGGCGTTTTTCGGAGTGAATTTCGACCATAACTTATGAGAGGTCGTAAGCGCCTGATTGCAGAGGGTAAAGGAATTTTGCCGAAAGTCTTAACTTTCGACTGTATTGCTCAGCGCATGCGGAACTTATTACGTACGCTTAACCCGAACAAGAAAAAAAGCACTGCGCCTGCGATAGTCTGCACGGCTGATAGCAGCTTTAGTGTCCAGGGTAACTCTATGATAACCGAAGGAGGGAAAAAATCTCTGCGTAACCCCAATATTCCAAATGTATTTGCTGCACTGAGCGCCATAGAGCCCCTCCAGGCTGATATCCCGAAATGAGCCAGAAATGGACCGGTTCCCAGCACGGTAATAGCCCCTAGAAGCCAAAGCGGCCGACTGTAGCTGCGTCCATAGTCGCACAGACACCCGTAAATACTAATGGCCAATCCGTGGACGGTAGACCACTTGCCTGCCAGCACACGTCGGGCCTGAAGCTCCAGCACAAAGAACTTTAATTCATCTTCATGCTTTTTGAGCTTGTCCATCTCAAGCTTAAGCCGCTCATACGCTCTGACGGTGAGCCTCTCGTCCTCTTTGGCTCCAGTAGAACGTGGCCAAGTAGCACCGAACCACGTCGTGCCTTCGTGGAGCTTTGCTCCTTCGAACAAGGGAGGCGTGTGTCGGAATGAGGCGTCGTCGAAGCTGGTCTGAGATTTCATTTCCGAGTTATTAAACCATACCACTCCCTTGAAAGTTGCGCCCGCGAAGTCGGCCCCCTCGGCGAAGGTCGCGCTCTCGAAATTGGCCTTGTCCGAGAATTCCACGCCCACAAAGTCGGCCGGCCCTTTGAATTTCACGCCCTTGAAGTTGGCCTCCTCGGCGAACTTCGCGCCCTTGAAGTGAGCCCCTCCCTCGCCCGCGGTGTAAATTTCATTCGGGAATTTGTCGATAAAAGTCGCACCGGCGAAGTTGGCCGACTGGGTGAACTTCGCACCCTCGAAGTTAGCCCCATCGGTGAACTTCCCGTCCTTGAAATTGGCTAGTCCGGCGAAGTTCACACCTGCGAAGTTGGCCAGCTGGTTGAACTTCGCACATTCGAAGTCGGCCTCCTCTTCGAATGCACCCTCGGCGGATGTCGCGTCCCTGCTGAAGTTGGCTCCCTCGGCGAATGTCGCACCTCTGAAATTGGCGTTCCCGGCGAAGGTCGCACCCGCGAAGTGGGCCTCCTCGGCGAATTTCGCGTCCCCGAAGTTGGCCACTTGGGTGAACTTCGCACCCGTGAAGTTGGCCCCCCGGGTAAGGGTCGCAGCTCTGAAATCGGCCCCTTTGGTGAAGGTCGCACCTCCGCAATCGACCCACTTGGTAAAGGTCACGCCCTCAAAGTCGGCCCACTCGGTAAAAGTCACGCCCTCGAAGTCGGCCGTCTCGGTGACGGTTGCGCCCTCCGTAAGAGTCTTGCTATGGCCCTCTGGCTGCGTTGCAGGTTCGTCTGGCATCGATCGAACGATACCTCCTCAGGACATCACCGTATTTTGCCGTAGAGTGATGGACAATCGGCATGGCGGTAGACCACAAATTGTGCCACACGGCGGCCACGGTGCACCACCGATGTCGCGTAAGGTGCAAATCTGGAAAGTCGGCCTGATCTGCTCGCGGGCGACCTGACCTGAACCGCCCGCGTCTCTTAAATACGTAAAAACGACCGTTTTTGTGGGGTGGTTCGCTCATGCAAAAATCTTGAACTACGCAAAGCAGTTTACCGCCCGTGCGAAGCGCCCTGAACGCGGCAGCACTCCTGCCATAACACCATTTATCCGACTTTCGCCCTGCTGCAACTCCAAGTGCTTACGCACCCCATTCGTTAACGCCGCGCCACACCTGTGATAGTCGCCACTACCCGCCCACCCGATTGCGCCGGAAGCTCCGCCTAACGGGCGGTTGCCAATGAAAAGCGGGGGTCGGCTGCGAGGCACTCGGCTTCGGTGAGACCGAGCTCTTTTCTGACGATATTCGTGCCCAGCACCATCGCAACCATCTTGTAGGTCGCGTGGCGGCGGCTCATTCCCTCGCGGCCCATGCCGCAATCGGATGAAATGATCAGCCGGTCGGGTGGGATGTATTTCAGCGCCTCGCGGATCAGATCCGCGACCTGATCAGGCCGTTCGACCTGCAATGTGTGATGGTCGATGACGCCGATCACGATCTTCTTGTCTTTGATGGTTTCGCCGATTGCCTCGAGGTCGCCGGTGCCGGAGGAGCAGGTCTCGAAGGTAATCGCGTCGGTGTCGACCCGGCTGAGCGCGGCCAATGTCGGCCGGTAGCTCTGCACATCCCGGAAGATCCGCTGCTGCGACGGGTTGCCCCAGCAGGTGTGGCACCAGATTTCAGTCTTGTCGCGCAGACCCTTGACCGTGTTGTTGAAGAGTTGGACGAGGTCGCCGGTATCGAGCTTGCCAAATGTCTTGCCGCGTACCGGGACCATGTGGATCTGCGGCTCCTCCATCTGGATCACCGGGCAGCCGGCATCGGCCAAGTCGTGCAGCTCGCGGTTGAGCGCGTCGCTGATCGCCCAAACGCGTTCGACCAGATCCTTGTAGTATTCATCATCGACCGAGGCCGCGAGCAGTTCGGGCAGGATGGTTCCAAACTTGACCGGCTTTCGGGTCAGCCGCTGCGCCACCTTCCACATCGCGGCATATTGCAGATTGCCGGGACCGATGGGTCCGACGATCTTGGGCAGCACGCGCGCTTCGACGAAGTCGTGCAGGACGTGGCCGCGCGGCGCGCTTGTAGCGACCCGCAACGCGCTCGGCTCGGCCGAGGCTGAGAACCCGGCCATGTGTGTCAGCGGATAGCTCTGCCAATGATGATCTCGACCTTGATGTCTGGATATTGCCGCAGGAACTTCGCGAGCTTCGGCCAGAGGATCGTTTCGGCCGCATAGTCCGTTGCCGTGATGCGAACGGTGCCGGCGGGTTTCTCGCGAAGCTCGCTCAGCACCTCGAGCTCAGCCTCGATCTCCTCGAACCGCGGGCCAACGGTGTGGAGTAGGCGTTCGCCCGCTTCCGTCGGTGAAACGCTGCGCGTCGTGCGGGTCAAGAGCCGAAGACCGAGCCGTTCTTCCAGAGCGCGGATGGTGTGACTGAGCGCGGACTGGGATACGCCCAGCTTCGCCGCCGCTTTCGTGAAACTGCGCTCCGTTGCGACCGCCCGAAAGACCACGAGGTCATTCAAATTGCCGTGCTGCATTTATAGCCGCCGCTCATAACTCCATGCCGATTATAGAGGCTAATCGCGATGGGCGAGCGCCCCTAAATTGTTCGCTGGAGGCGGCCGTGTTCGGGGGCGGTCCGCCACGGCGCGCGGGAGATCAGGGTATGGCAAATTTCGATGCGGACACGCTGCGCGAACTCGGCGATCTACGGGAGTTGAGGATCCGGACCGGGAAGCACCCAAAGACCGGGGTCGTGATCTGGATCGTCGTAGCCGATGACGAGGTCTTCGTGCGGTCCTGGCTCGGCGCCAGAGGGCGCTGGTACCGGGACCTCGCGGCTGGTGGGCCCGCCACCTTGGAGTTCGCCGGGCGGCGCATTGAGGTGCAGGCGTTCCCAGCGAACGACGACTCCTCGGTCGCTCGGGCGAGCGCCGAGTTCCTGCGGAAATACCAGCCGAGCTCGCATGCACGCGAGATGGCGCGCTCCGAGATCCTCTCGACCACGCTGCGGCTCGAACCGCGCTGA
>JAFASL010000643.1 GCA_019244535.1 Alphaproteobacteria bacterium | reverse complement strand
CCCGACGCACCCTCGAAGAAGGCGCCAAAGGCGAAGGCGATCAGCAGCAATTGCAATCGGCGGTCCGCGGTCACCCCGCCGATCGCCTGCTGGAGGATCGGAAAGGCGCCGGTAGCGACGGTCAGCCGGTACATGAAGATGACGTTGAGGACAATCCAACCGATCGGAAAAAAGCCGATGACGGCGCCCAAAATACTGGCACGGATCGCAAGCCCGGCAGGCATCGTAAACAGGAGGATCGCGATGACGATCGCCACCGCGAGCGCAATCAGCGCCGCGAGATGCGTCCTGACGGCGCCGGTCGCGATCAGCACCAGTAACGTGACCACCGGGATCGCCGCAGCAATCGTGGACAGAACAGAATTGCCGAACGGGTCGTAAACCTGCTGCCACATACGCCCCTCCCCCAGATGCCCGATCCGTTTGCCGGCCCGTTGCGGCAACCATGAACATTCCAGCTCCGGACGGCAAGTCGGGTATCCTTTGGTGATCGAGTTCGATTATGGAGCAACCCCGATGCCCCAGGCGCTGCCTGCAGTCAGCCTCGTCGCCGTGCCGGGAAGGCGGCGGCAAACCCTGGATATTGCGCGCGAGCTCGAGCGGCGCGGTTTCGCCGGCATCTACGTGCCGAGCCGGTTCGGCAACATGGCGCAATGCACGGCGCTGGCATTGGCCACCGAGCACATCCCTTTCGGCACCGCCATCGCCCCGATCTATGCCGGCACGCCCGAGGATTTCGCATACAACGCCGCCTATCTGCACGAAGTCTCCGGAGGGCGGTTCCGCTTTGGCATCGGGATTGCCCACGCGCCGACCTATCGGCGGCTCGGGATCACGCCGGGCAAACCGCTCTCCGATATCCGCGCCTTTGTTGAGAAGATCAGGTCGTATGAAGGGATCGGCCCGCTGCCGCCGATTGTCCTCGCGGCACTGCGGAAAAGGATGGTCGCGCTCGCCGCCGAGATCTCGGATGGCGTTGTATTCGCCAACGCCAGCCTGTCGCACATGCCCCAATCACTGGCGGCCCTGCCGGCGCGCAAGCGTAGCGATCCGAATTTCCCGATCGCCAATATGCTCCCGGTCTGCATCTCGGAGGATTTGGGTGCAGCAAAGGCGTTGCTCGGTCGCCGGCTCGTCCACTACGCGTTGCTGCCGAACTATCGCGCCTATTGGAAGGAAGCCGGTTATATCGACGAGATGGTGGCGGTCGAGAAAGCAGTGGCCGAGAACCGCCCAGATGACATCCCGAAATATCTGACCGACCGCTGGCTTGCCGACAACACCTTGTTCGGCCCAGCGGCCAAGGTGCGCGACGGCGTCGAGGCTTGGCGCGCCGCCGGTATCTCCACCCCAGTCCTGGTGCCAAATTCGGTCGCCGGCAATCAGATCACGGCGTTGCAGGAGCTGTTCGCCGCCTTCGCGGGTTGACGCTCGCTGTGATTAAACTCGACCTTGGCTTGCTTTCGAAGGAGCATTTGACGTGCCCCAGCCGGACCACATCTCGGCGCTTCCCACCCCCGATCCCGAAACCCTTGACGAGGATCTGGCGGCGCTCTTTGCCGTGTGCACCGAAAAACTCGGCATCGTGCCAAATGTATTGCGTACCTACAGCCTGCGGCCGCAAAAGCTGCGCAACTTCGTCGCGATGTACAACGAGCTCATGCTGGCGCCTTCGGGTCTTTCGAAGCTCGAGCGGGAGATGGTGGCGGTCGTCGTGTCGAGCGCCAACCGTTGCTATTATTGTCTGGTGGCGCATGGCCAGGCGGTGCGGCGCCTGTCCGGAGATGCCGAACTGGGGGAAATGCTGGTAATGAACTATCGCATTGCCCGGCTCGATCCGCGCCGCCGCGCGATGCTCGATTTTGCGTGGAAATTGACGACGGAGCCCGCCGCAATCGCTGAGGAAGACCGGACCGAGTTGCGCCGCGCGGGTCTCGCCGACGAGGACATTTTGACCTCGCCGATACCGTGGGCTTTTTCAACATGTCGAACCGGATGGCCAGCGGTCTGGATATGATGCCAAACCGCGAGTATCACCGGTGGGATCGATGACGGTCACCGGCGGCGAGTAGGTCTCCCAGTAAACTCGAGCGGGTCTGGAATGCGGCGCTTCATCGTCGGTTTTTTTGCGTTTGTCGGTTTTTTGACGGTGTTGTTGGTCGCCGGCATCATGCTGCTGGTCGGCGGGCTGAAACCGTCGGTCACGCCACTTCCCGCCAATATTGTGTTGATCGCGGACCTGACGCGGGACCTCCCCGAGGGTCCGAGCGAGGAGCCGGTCTTGCGGCTTGTGGTCGGCAGCAAGCCGACTTTGCGCGATTTCCTCGATGCCATCGAGGCCGCCGGCAACGATCCCCGGGTCAAGGTGCTGCTCGCCAGGGTGGGGGACGACGAGCTGGGCCTTGCCACAGTGCAGGAAGTGCGTGACGCAATCGCCGCGTTCCGCAGTAAGGGCAAACTCGCTCTCGCCTTTGCCGACAGCTTCGGCGAGTTTGGCCCTGGAACCCGTCCCTATTACCTGGCCACCGCTTTTGACGAGATCTGGCTGCAGCCGATGGGAAATGTCGGCCTGACGGGTCTCTACGCTGATTCCCCGTTTATCAAGGGCACTCTCGACCTCGTCGGGGTCGTTCCCGAGTTTGATCATCGCGAGCAATACAAGACCGCGATGAATGTGCTCACCGAAACCAAGATGACGCCGGCGCATCGCGAAGAGGTCGAGGCGCTGCTTGTCTCCGTAGGCGGGCAGATCGTCCGCGGGATCGCGCAAGCCCGCAAAACGACGGAAGCCGAAGTTCGCGAGCTGATCGACCGCGGCCCTCTGCTCGCCCAGGAAGCGGTGCAGGCAAAGCTCGTGGATCGGCTCGGCTACCGTGACCAGGTGCTGGCCCACGCTCGGGCACGTGCCGGGTCGGGCGCCGAGACGGTGAGCCTTGCGAACTATCTCGATCACGCCGGTAGGCCGCACCGCGAAGGCTCGACGATCGCGCTGATTTACGGCTCCGGTCTTGTCGTACGGGGCGGCGCTGCGGCCAATCCGCTGACCGGGTCGAACGTGATGGCAGCGAGCGAACTCACGCGCGCATTCCGCGCGGCGGTCCGCGATCCCTCGGTACGGGCCATCCTCTTCCGTATCGACAGCCCGGGCGGCTCGGCGGTGGCGTCGGAATCGATCTGGCGCGAGGTGGTATTTGCCCGGGAAAGAGGAAAGCCGGTAGTGGTGTCGATGGGCGATGTGGCCGGTTCCGGCGGTTATTACGTCGCTGCCGCAGCCGACAAGATCATTGCGCAGCCGGCTACCTTGACCGGCTCGATCGGCGTTCTGGCCGGCAAGTTGGTGGTGGCCGATCTGTTGAAGAAGATCGGTGTTTCGACCGACAGTGCGCAGATCGGCGCCAATGCTGCGATGTTCAGCCCAACCACCGATTTCTCGGCCGAGGCTCACAGCCGCCTCGAGGCGTTCCTCGACGAGACCTACAGAGGCTTCAAGGACCATGTCGCGACCGGGCGGCACATGACGCCGGAAGAGGTCGAAGCCGTCGCCAAAGGCCGCGTCTGGTCGGGCGAGGACGCCAAAGCCCGCGGTCTCGTCGACGAGCTCGGCGGCTACTCGGTGGCGCTGCGCCTCGCGAGGGAAGTCGCGAGCCTGCCCGCCGATGCGCCGTTCACGCTCACCGTTTTCCCGCGGGAAGAAACCCTGCCGGAGCTGCTGTACAACCGCCTCTCCGGCAAGGATCGCGAGCGCGAGGACGGCAGTGTCACATCGGGCTCGATCGAGCGCTCACTGAAGGCGGCGCAGCCCTTGCTGCGGCGCCTCGAAATGCTGCTGGACGCGCCCGGTGTGCTGATGATGCCGTCAATCGGGTTGAGGTGACCGCGCCCGGTAGTGGTTCAGGGTGACAATTTCGGATCACCGGTCGGCGCAAACCGTGATAGCGTCGGTTGTTCCAGAGGCCAGGGGAAACCAATGCCCGATAAGCTGACCGTTATCCGCCATGCCGAGCGGCCGAGTGTGACGTTGCCCGGCGGCGCCTTGTATCAGCCGATCATTGGCGACGACACCGGTGATGGCATACCGATCCGCACCGGCATCCAGACCTCGCAACCGGGATACGCGACGCCGCTCCATTCGCATCCCTATGCGGAGATCTTGACGGTGATCGAGGGCTGCGGCGAGGCTTGGCTTGACGGCGAGGAAGCCGCCATCGCGATGGAGCCCGGGGTCACTATCGCCGTGCCGGCGAACCGGGTTCACGCATTCAGGGTGATTGGCGATCGTCCGCTCGTAACATTTGGCATTCACACTTTCGGTAAGAGAATCGTCAACTACGTCTCTCCGCCGCCGCACACCGACCGACCCTGATGAGCTGGATTTTTCTTTCCAAGACTGAGGGAGACTATCAATGGCAATCACCCGTTTTGATTTGACCCAACCGCCGGGGCCGCGGATGAGCCGCTGTGTCGTCCGCGACGACACGGTCTATCTTGCCGGCCTGACCGCCGGCGATACCAGCCAAGATATCAAGGGGCAGACCAAGCAGATCCTCGACAAGATCGACGCGTACCTCGCGCAGGCCGGAACCAGCAAATCGAATTTACTGTCGGCTAACCTGTGGATTAAGGATATGGGGCTGTTCCAGGACATGAATTCGGTATGGAACGCCTGGGTCGACCCGGAGAACCCGCCGGCCCGAGCCTGCGTCCGTGCCGAGATGGCGCGTCCGGAGGTGCTGGTCGAAATAATGGTGACCGCCGCGAAGTAACTCAAACCCTCGCAATCGAGCCGGGCTGCCTAGGACAGCCCGATCTCGCCATCGACGGTATGTTCGAGGCCGATTTCGGGGATCGATAAGGTCACCCGCGGCTTCAGCAATGCGTTCTCACCGACTTTCCCTTTTGCGAGCGCGGCGCGTACCGCGTTCTCGATCTCGCGCTGCGAGGTCACGCCAACCACTTTTAAAAACTTGCGGATATCCATGTTGAACCGATCTTCGTTCATCGCCTTTTCCTTCGGTTGTCCTAGAAGCGACCCTAAACCCGGAACACCTGCCCGTCGATGATCGCGAAGATTGTCGGCCCATTGTAATGGCGCCCGATGCCGGCGCGGCGATGGCGCCCGCCGAAGAGCCGATTGCCGCCTATCGCGGGCTGCGGCGCAGCGGTCTGTTGCAGCCCGACTCTGCCCAGCAGGCGGCAATTGAACAGCTGCAGAGCCTTTATCGCGCGCTCCTTCATTACCGGCCGGAAACCGGGATTCGCGGCTGGCTCGCCCGCTTCGGGCTTGTCGAGAACGGCGGCAGCCATCCGCCTGTCGGGCTTTACCTTTGCGGTCCGGTCGGCCGCGGCAAATCGATGCTGATGGACCTGTTTTTCCGGTCGGTGCCAAACCCGCGAAAGCGGCGCGTCCATTTTCACGCATTTATGCTCGAGGTGCATGACCGCATCGAACAGGAAAGGCGGGCTCACACCGACCTGCCGATCGCCAAGGTCGCAGATGATCTCGCCGGCGAGGCGGCATTGTTGTGTTTCGACGAATTCCAGGTCGAAGATATTGCCGACGCAATGATCCTCGAGCGGCTGTTCACCGCGCTTTTCGAGGCCGGGGTGGTGGTCGTCGCGACATCGAATCACGTTCCTGACGAACTCTATGAACACGGGCTGCAGCGGGAGCGCTTTCTGCCGTTCATCGCGCTGCTGAAGAAGAAGCTGTTTGTCCTCCAGCTCGATGGCGGGCGGGACTGGCGCCTGGCCCGTTTGCACGGCAGGCCGGTCTACCATTGGCCGCTGAACGCCGCGGCTCACGAGGCTCTGGAACACGCCTTTGCCGAGCTGACGGATGCGGCGCCGGGTGAAAAAACGAGCATCTCGGTCAAAGGTCGTCTGCTGCTGATTCCGCGCACCGCCCGCGGCGTTGCTTGGTTCAACTTTACCGACCTCTGCGCTAAGCCGCTCGGCGCCGCCGATTACCTGGCCATCGCCGAGCGCTTTGGCACGGTAATCCTCGAAGCCATTCCACGCCTCACCCCGCGGCAGCGCAACGAGGCGCGCCGCTTAAACATCCTGATCGATATGCTTTACGAGGCGCGAACCTTGTTGATCCTCTCGGCCGCGGTGCCGCCGGAAGAGATTTACGTCGAGGGCGACGGCACTTTCGAGTTCCGGCGCACGGTCTCCCGCCTCATCGAAATGCAAAGCGAGCAGTACATCGCCAACCGCCCGCGCCGATAGCTCGAGCTCCTTCGATATCAGGCCGGAAAACCCGGGTATTGATCTGCATGGCTGCCGGCGTGGTTCGGCATTCCCGGTCGCGTCAGATAGCCGCGAGGCGGGATAAAGCTGTAGATCTCGCGCTTCGGATACTCTTGCCAGCCGATGTTGAATGCGCCGAGTTTCGGGAAAAATTGCAGCTGACTGTAGGGAAGATGATCATGGATCCACCATGCCATCGCCTGCCAAGGCGTGCCCTCCAGCAATCGGTCGGCAAACCACGGGACCACGATGCACGCCATCGCGCCCATGCCGCCTCGCGCATCGCGGTGGTCCCAGATGTGACGCGCATAGTTGCGCTCGTTTGATGCACAATTGTTGTGGTGCGCGTTGCCGAATGCGTTTACCGCGGACGAACGGTAAGCCGAACGTATCGCCAGCCGACCGAATGCAGTCTGCAGTGGTTCAAGAAGCTCTTCGCAAAGGCGCCGACCCGACGCGACCGCCAAATCCGGGTCGGCAGGGAGGTTCGGGATGCCATGCAGGTTCGATATGTCGCTATAAAGAAAATCACGCATGAAAAATGAGCGCGATAGCCTGACCCGGCCGAATTCTTCGAGCCCTCGTACACTCCCCGGCGTCCGCATCGGCACTGCACCTCCTATTTGCTACGCGCGAGGCGCAGAATTACGGAAGTCAACACCCCTTTGAAGAGGTGCTCCAATGGCCCGTAAGGAGTTCGCGGTCACTAATGTGGCGGAGGCCTATCTTGCACTGCTCGCCGAGCGCGGGATCGAATATCTGTTTGCTAATGCCGGTACCGATTTCGCGCCGCTTGTCGAGGCATTCGCCAAGGCGGCGAGGACGGGGATTCCGGTTCCGCAGCCGGTACTGGCCGCGCATGAGAACCTCGCTCTCTCAATGGCGCACGGATATGCGATGGTGTCGCGGCGCGTGCCCGCGGTCATGGTGCATGTCAGCGTCGGGACCGCCAACGGCGTGTGCGGCGCCCTCAATGCGGCGCGGGAGAATGTGCCGATATTGTTTACCGCCGGCCGCTCGCCGCTGACCGAGAGCGAGCTCCCGGGCGCGCGCGACGTCTACATCCACTGGGCGCAGGAGATGTTTGACCAGGCCGGCATGCTGCGCGAAATCGTCAAATGGGAATACGAGCTGCGCAACGGCCAGCAGCTCGAAACCGTGATCGACCGCGCCCTCGCAATCGCTACGACCTCGCCCAGTGGCCCGGTCTATTTGTCGTTGCCTCGCGAGGTGCTCGCCGCGCCGCTGTCCGGTTTTTCCTGTGATGCGCCGTCGCGGCGGTTGGCTGCCGCTCCGGCCGGTCCCGACAAGGACGGGATCCGAGATGCCGCCCGCATTCTCGCCGCAGCCGACAACCCGCTGGTCATCACCGCCAGTGCCGGGCGCGATCTCGCCGCCGTCGGCGCTCTCGCCGATTTCGCGCAGCGCTTCGCGATCCCGGTCGTGCAGCACCGGCCGCGGCACCTTTGCCTCCCGTCGGAGCATCCCAGCCATCTCGGATACGATGCGGCCCCGTTTCTGAACAGCGCAGACGCCATCCTCGTCCTTGAGTGCGACGTCCCGTGGATCCCGAGCCTCGCGGCGCCGCCCCGGCACTGCAAGGTCATTCATCTCGGCGTCGACCCGCTGTTCTCGCGTTACCCGATCCGGGGCTTCCCATGCGATCTCGCAATTACCGGATCGTCGGCTTCGGCGCTGCCTGATCTGGCGGAAGCGATGGAGCGGCCTGGCGATGGCTCTCTAGTACAGGAGCGCCGGCGCCGGTTGGCTGGGCACCGGGAGAAGCTGCTCAACGAGTGGCGGAAGACGCGCGATTCCGCCGCCGGCATCCGCCCGATCCACATGGCTTGGGCAAGTGCCTGCATTGGGCGGGTCAAGCCCGAGGATGCGATCCTCGTCAACGAGTACACATTGATGCCCGAGCACTGCGGCTCGAACCTCCCGGGCACCTATTTTGGATCGAGCACGGCCTCGGGGCTCGGCTGGGGCGGTGGCGCCGCGCTCGGCGCCAAGCTGGCTTCGCCCGACCGCCTGGTGATGGCCGTGCTCGGTGACGGCTCGCACCTGTTCGGCAATCCGGTCGCCGTCCATCACGCATCGACGATGCACAAACTGCCAGTCTTGTTCGTGGTCATGAACAACTCGATGTGGGGAGCCGTGCGGCGCGCCACACTGGGGATGTACCCGCAAGGCGAGGCCGCGCGCAGCAACAAGCCGCCGCTGATCGATCTGGACGATTTGCCGGCCTTCGAACAGGTTTGCGCCGCTGCCGGCGGCTATGGGGAGCGGGTCGAGGATCCGGCAATGCTGCCCGAAGCGCTCGACCGCGCCATCCACGCCGTCACCATCGAAAAGCGCCAAGCGCTCCTCAATGTTATCTGCCGCGGGGTATAGAAGCTCGGGCGTCAGAACGGTGGGGGCTTGGTTACTTGGAAGCTCTGCCGGGATTCCATGCGTCGCACCCAGTCCTGGAGCTTAGGGTGCTCGCCCATCGGGCCACGACCGTCCGGGACATTGCCGAAAAAATAGAGCAGCGGGATCACCATCAGATCGGCGAGGCTGACATGGTCGCCGGTAAGAAAGCGGTGGTCTTCCATGAGCCGGTCGATTTCGGAGAGGCAGAGGCGCGCGCGCGGCATTGCCGCCTCGATTGCCGCCTCGTCCGGAGATCCTCCGAGAATTCGTGGGACCAATATTCGATTGAACAGGATCGTCCCGGCGATGCTGGGCCAGGCATAGGCGTCGACGATGCCGATGATCTGGTTCATCCGCGACCATTCGTGCACGTCCTCGGGCTGCAGTGGCGCCCCCGCAAACCGCTCGTCGACGTAGCGGATGATGGCTTGCGTTTCGTAAAGCGCAAAGCCGTCGTGCTCGAAGGCCGGCACTTTGGCGAACGGCTGACGGGAGAGGTGGGGTTCTTGCCGATGCTCGCCGAACGGCACCTCGACCAGTTCGTGCGTTACTCCCTTTTCCGCAAGCGCCAATCGTGCGCTCCAGACATAGGTGCTTCCGGCGGGGCCATAGACGATCGGATGCGCCATATTGTTATCCCCGCTGGCGACGGAGGTTCAAATATCCGGCAGATCCGCCGCCGGGCGCGTCGCGCTCTCGGTACCGTCGGCGAGCTTGTCGTATTCGACCGCCAATTCGAGCAGCCGCAGCTTAATTGCGCGCGTTGTGACACCTTCTGCGACCTGACGCGCGCGGGCAGCTTTTCGCCGATAATACTCCGCCGGCTGCGGTGGCAAATCTGACTGCTGGTCCATGACGCAGCATAGCATGCCCGCCCGACAGATGGCAGATTTGGCTTAAATCTTCCGGGGGTGCGGGCGCACCTGCAGGCTATCGCGGCGCCAATGGGACCGCTTCGACAGCCCAAAATTGTTGCACCCGGGCGGCGGCCTTGGCGCGGCGCCGCTCGGCGCGCCGCTCCGCATACTCGCCAAGCGCCTCGCGATCAGCTTTGGCCACCGAACCCTGGGTCGGGAGAACACAGGCGGTCGGGCATTTTGTCACGCCTCTGGTGCGAATGAATTCGGCCACCGCGGTTGCAAAATCCTTCTCTGCAACGCGCTCGCCAGAGCCCGCGTTCACCATCGATCCGCTCCGAATCAGCCACTTGGAGCGCAATCAGCATTGCGCACAGGGTACCTAATTAACCAAGCGCTTCCGCGCTACGACGGGTTTACCGTTGGTTTGAGGCTGCAATAACGTTCTGTTAAATGGCCGCATCTGCTCGCGGTTGCCCGCCGCTATTCGGGTAGGGAAGCTCCCGAGAAAACGCGTGGGGCATGTCTCCGCATGTTTCCGGCTTGTTCTCGGCCGATAATCGTGGCGCTATCCCCGAGATGGATCAATCGCCGCTGGCGTTTACTTGTTGCCCCTGCTGGGTGCCGATAAAAAGCTCGACAGTATCGGTATCCGGGATGGCGTCGCTGGGGGTCACTCTACTTTGGTAAGGAACATTGAATTTAGTA